>JAJQAZ010000128.1 GCA_021203545.1 Tannerellaceae bacterium
ATACCTCGGGAGCTGTGTCCAGAAAAAAAGAAATAAAATGTAATTTGTTCCCCGGCTTGATCGCAGGGCTATTAAATTCTCCTGTATGGTTTGTATGAAGTCCTGCAAGGACGGCCTATCCTAGCCCAGTACGAAGTGCTGGGTGGGTTAAGGAACTCCTCTCTGTTATGAGTCCTGAAGGGACGGCACAATGGATGCTCTGCCTATATGTCATTATTTTATTCTGTCGTGCCTTCAGCACTAAGATTCTTTTTCTATCCATCAACCCAGCACTTCGTACTGGGCTGGGATATACCGTCCTTGCAGGACTTAGAAACGGGGCATTTGCCCTGCGACATGGGTGTCTAATTTAGGCACAGATTTAAATCTGCGCCAGCACAAGCCAGCAAAAGGGTTCTTTATTTGTAATTGTCAGTTGTCGATCAAAATAACACTGGCGCTGTGTAGGTCTCCACCGAAGGGAGGGTTTAGCTTTGTTAGTTTTAGTTCTGTTTCTGTGATTTGGGGAAATTCTTTCTTTAATCTTTTCAGGATACGGCCGGCAGCGTGTTCCAGTAGTTTCGAGGGGATACACATTTCCTCTTTGACTGCCTGGTATATGGCTGCGTAGTTAATCGTATCCTCTAACCGGTCGCTTTCGGTCGCTTTATCAAAAGGAACTGTCAGGATAAGGTTTACAATAAAATGGCTTCCTACCACTGTCTCCTGGGGCAAAACTCCGTGATAGGCATAGAATTTCATATCTTTTAATTCAATCTTTGTTTTCATACTATAACTGCGTGTTTACTGCTTTTTAACGTAAAATTAGAAGAAAAAGACTGCACTGCCAATATAAAATTATATTTTTGTATCCTGACTTTGACAAAACGATAATTTATATGGGAATTAAAAATAAAGAAGAATTTTCGAATAACGGACTACATAATACACTTTCGGCCGGAACTACTGTGCAGGGAGATATCGTAACAGAAGGCGATTTCCGCCTGGATGGCAGGATTGAGGGTAATATCAGTTGCGGTGCAAAAATCGTAATAGGCCCCAAAGCACATATAACCGGGAATATATCTTCTGTAAACGTAGAAGTACTGGGCACTGTGATTGGCAATATACGTACAGCCGGTAACCTGATCCTGAAAGGCACAGCGGTAGTGGAAGGAGATATTTTTACACAAACACTAGAGATAGAACCTCCTGCCCAATTCTCCGGAAACTGCGACATGAGTGGCCAGGTAGTAACCCAGTAAACCTGCTGAATAAATAAAAGAATTCCGGTACATTTCTTACAGATCGTAAGTGTACCGGAATTCTTTTTATTAAGAGGATATACAGACAGGCTTATTTAATATTATTCTCCTGATTGTCTGTATAATCGTCCCGGTCGAAATCCATGGAACTGTAATTATTATCGTTGAATTTGTAAGTGAAAGGATACTCTTTGTTATTCTCGTTGAAGTTATTTACATGAATAACAAAATCAACAGAAGAAGAATTAATATCCAACTCGTCTATTAACGAATCCAGATCGAACGACACAATACCGTTATACGTGCGGTTCGTGGCATCATTGTTAGCATCATGTCTTAACTCCAAACGAATTTTACCATCCTCATAAGGCTGCGATTCGTCCCATACCAGATTGATATAATGCGTTTTGTTGTATCCCCGGTAGTAGAAACGAATATTTACATAATGGCTTCCGATCCACATATTATAAATACCTACCTGGTCGTTTCCGAAGTTATCTGATTCTCCTTCACTTAGTATCTCAACGTCTTTCGTCAGGATGTTGTAGGCATCATTCAGTCTTACATCATGATCGTAGTTACTCCCTTCGGGCCTGTCGTACAGTAAAGTATAATCTGCCAACACACGTTGTTCGGTGCGCGGGCGGTAATTCGGATAGTTTGTTGCGCCTACCCACAACCGTATACCGTTATCTCTTATCAGGTAAAAGTAAGGGTCGTTATCAGGGTTTTCAACCGTGGCAATATCCACCCGGTAATTGTCTAACGAATAATCGTCGTCGTCGTTGTCGCAACTTACAAAAGCGATAAATGGTAACAATAATAAAAAAATATATTTTTTCATCTTCTTCTCTTTTTAAAATTTACAATAACTGTATAACAGCAGGTCTATTTTCTTTGTTCAGCGCGGGCCGGGCAAATAGCACTTACTCCGGAAGTTCCGTATCGGCCAGTTCGCCTTTCACGTAATTAATTATTTCCTGTTTTTTGAATACATTCCACACATCTTCTTTGCCGGCATGCCTTATTATTTTCAGCATGTCTCTTAAAGGCGCGTTGGCTTCCAGTTTATCTGTTAATTTGCGGCTTAATTCCGGATCGTCTATCTCTTCCGCGAAATCTTCCATGGCTATGCGCAGGTCTTCCCTGTCGAATGGATCGAAACGAAGGTAGTCGTTCCATTTTAAATAATCCAATTCGTATTCGTCCAGCATATCATCATTCCGTTCGGCTATCTCTACCGGATGAAACCACGCTTTGCAATCTACCTGCTCAATTTCGAGCGTTTCGGGATTAAAGAAACAGATAAACCCATCATTTAACGCGTCGGCTATTTGCATCACTACATTCTTATACTCTTCGCCGTCTTCAATTTCCGCACTTACAATTTCGCTGGGCTGGTTGCCGTCTTCCAGTTCTTCCAGCAGGATAAATACGCTTGACAGTTTGGCTTCGTCGTCTTTGATATGTCCCAGTTTGGATAATACCATCTGATATAATTCGTCTGTTCTCATTCTTTTTTTGTTTTTTAGTATTCTCGTTGATTAGGTAAAACAACAGGAAGAGAAAAAGAGTTCAGGAGCCGAATAGGGTAATCTGCTAAGGAAAGGGATTGTTAATTTGTGATTATTTTGTATCTTTGAACTCCGGAAAAAAGATTCCTTTTTTTCCTTTTCATTAAATAACATAAAACATTCAGATAAAATATGGCGCATCTACCTGATTTTATTGTTGACCTGGCAATCATTCTGATTACTGCCGGGATTGCGACTATTGTATTCAAATGGCTAAAACAACCTGTTGTGCTTGGCTACATTGTAGCCGGTTTTATAGCAGGGCCGTTTATTATATGGCTGCCAACGGTAACAGAGATGGCCAATGTGGAAATCTGGGCGGAGATTGGGGTTATTTTCCTGTTGTTTGCCCTGGGGCTTGAGTTTAGTTTTAAGAAACTGATAGATGTAGGGGGAACGGCCTCGATTGCCACCCTGATCAACTTGGGTTCCATGATTGTTATCGGTTATGTGGTTGGGCAGTTTCTGGGCTGGTCGCAGATGGATAGTATCTTCCTGGGAGGGATGCTTTCTATGTCGTCTACTACCATTATAATCAAGGCCTTCAACGACATGGGCCTGCAGAAACAGAAGTTCGCGGGTATTGTGTTTGGGATGCTGATCGTGGAGGATCTGGCGGCTATTTTGATGATGGTTCTTTTATCTACTCTGGCAGCCAGTAACCGTATTGAGGGTACGGAGTTGTTAGGCAGTATTCTGAAACTGGGCTTTTTTGTGTTTATCTGGTTTGTGGTGGGGATTTTCCTGATTCCTACTCTTCTGAAAAAGCTGAAAAATTACCTGAATGATGAAACTTTGCTTATTATTGCGGTGGGGCTGTGCCTGGGAATGGTACTTTTTGCCTCCAAAGTGGGTTTCTCTGCCGCGTTAGGTGCGTTTATTATGGGTTCTATTCTGGCGGAAACCATAAAGGCCAAAACAATAGAGCATCTGGTAGAGCCTTTGAAAAACCTGTTTGGGGCTGTGTTCTTTGTCTCGGTAGGGACGATGCTCAATCCGTATGTACTGGTTGAATATGCCTGGCTTATTGTGGCGCTTACTGTTGTGGTGCTGGTGGGACGTGTGATATTTGCTACTCTGGGGGTGTTAGCCGCGGGCAACGGGTTGAAGATTTCTTTACAGGCCGGATTCAGTCTGGCGCAGATTGGTGAGTTTTCTTTTATTATTGCTACTCTGGGGATGAGCCTGGGGGTGATTAGTGATTTTCTTTATCCGATTATTGTTACTGTTTCTATTATTACAACTTTTACGACTCCTTATTTTATTAAACTGTCTGTTCCTTTTTATAATTATCTGGAGAAGCATATCCCGCCCGGCTGGACCCGGCTGATTGACGGATATGCTACTACGAGTTATAAAACGGTGAATACGCAGAACGACTGGAATAAGCTGTTGCGTAGTGTTCTGCAAAATGTGATTATTTATACCATACTTGCGCTGGCTGTTATTGTATTGGGTGAACAGTTGATAGAGCCTTTTATCACAAAACATCTGCCCGGAGTAGGGGGACGGGTTGCATTGGCTGTTGTTGAGCTATTTATGATGGCTCCTTTTCTGCGTGCGATTGTTATGAAACGCAATAAGTCGCAGGAGTTTCAACGCTTATGGAACGATAGCCATTTTAACCGGGGGCATTGATCTCGATGCTTTTTCTGCGGGTATGTATTGCCGCCGGGCTAGTACTGGCTGTGTTAATTCCTCTGTTTCCACGGATGACTATCTGGGCTTTTATTATCGCTTTGCCGGTTATTGTGATTACGGTCTTTTTCAGGGGCTTTCATCAGCAGGGTAAAAAGCTTGAAGAGCGTTTCCTGGAGAATCTGCATGCTGGCCAGAAGCGTGAGAATAATAAAGCTATTTTGCATCCGGAGGTACGAAGTGATCTTTTGTCGAAGCAGATACATATCGAAGAGATTGAAGTGTCCACTATCTCTCCGCGTATTGGCAAAACCCTGAAAGAGTCTAATTTCAGGCAGGTAACGGGGGTTAACCTGGTCTCTATTATCCGTGGAAACCGGAAAATCAACATTCCGGACGCTAACGAACGTTTATATCCTTATGATAAATTGGTGGTAGCGGGTTCGGACGAAGATATCCAGCGTTTTATAACCAGTATAGCGGAGCGCAACCAGGCGTTGTCCGAAGGTGATGCGGAGCTACAACATTATGTGCGGCTTTCGCAATATGTTATAGAACCGGATTCACCTATGATCGGCAAATCAATCAAAGAGCTTTGTATCCAGGAGAGAACCGAGTGTATGATTATCGGTATTGACCGGAATGATCAATCTATTATCCGTGTTACCCCGGACTTTACTTTCCGGGAAGGTGATGTGTTACTTCTGGCCGGCGAAACGGCTCAATTAAGTACATTCGAAGAAAACCTGTATGGCAGGGTAGTTGGTAGTTAGTATTTAGTATTTAGTAGTTAGTATTTAGTAGTTAGTAGTGTGTTACCCTATACCGCTGGCGCAGATTTAAATCTGTGCCTAAACTTAACAGACAGTAAAGATACACATATTGATTAAAACCGTTTTCAATCCGGAGATTCGCGCCAGCAGAAAGAACCTCCTTGTTCGGCGTAGCGTCCTCGCTACGTCGTTGGTAAGAGTGAGGCTCCTGCCTCACATGAAGCTGGAGCTTCATAAGATTTTAGCGACGTAGCGAGGACGCTACGCCGAACAAAGCCTAACTTTTTAAAACCACGTAGCGAAGACGCTACGCCGAACACTGGTGCCTAAACTGAGTATCCAAAAATAATTTTTCATTCTTCATTCTTCATTTTTCATTTATTTGTCTTACTTTTGCAGCCGGATTTTAAAACCTCTAAGTTAAATTTGTATCGTATGGACGAAGGCCCGTATAATAGTTTTAAGCAGAGAACAGGAGTATTAACCTCTTTGTAAGGGCATCGTGTATCCCTTACAAGGATAAATTGTGAGGGATTTGATATGAAACAGGAAATCATTATCTACTTCCGGGAGCTTATTGAAAATAAAAGCTGGAAAACTGTAAAACAGGAGTTAAATAATTACTCTCCGTTAGAGATTGCGGAAATTATTGAAGAATTATCCAAGTCCGACGGACTTATTCTTTTCCGTTTGTTGCCCCGTGACCTGGCAACAGATACCTTCTCTTATTTGTCTCACGATGATCAGGAAGACATCATCGAAGGACTGGCTGCTAACAGCAACGAAATTGCAGAACTGCTGAACGATCTTGACCCCGACGACCGTACAGCGTTCTTTGAAGAATTGCCCGGTAAAGTGGCTCAACGCCTTATGCAGTTACTATCTGCCGAAGAGCGCGAGGTAACAGCCCGTTTGCTGGGGTATCCCGAAGACAGTATCGGCCGGTTGATGACACCGGAGTATGTGGCGGTTAAACCCTGGTTTACTGTACAGCAGGCGCTGGAACATATCCGCACGTTCGGGAAAGATTCCGAAACATTGAATATTATTTATGTTGTGGACGACCAGTGGAAGCTGATAAATTTCGTACGTATCAAAGAGATTATTTTGGCCTCGCCCGACCAGGTGATTGAGGAACTGGCCATTAAACACTTTGAAACGCTTAACCCATACGACGACCGCGAGAAGGCCATCCGCGTATTTCAGGATCAGGACCGGGTAGCACTGCCGGTTACCGATACGGATGGTACGTTGGTAGGTATCATTACCTTCGACGACATAATGGATATCGTGGAAGAAGAAAACACCGAAGACTTCCAGAAGTTCGGTGCCATGCAGGATGCCGTTGTCAATCCGCTCAAAGCGCGGATCGGCACATTATACAAACAACGGATTGTATGGCTGATTGCGCTGGTATTCATGAATGTGTTTTCCGGAGCGGCTATTGCCGGGTTTTCAGATGTAATAGAATCGGTAGTTGCTTTGGTATTTTTCCTGCCGCTGTTGATAGATAGCGGAGGTAATGCCGGTTCGCAGTCGGCCACGCTGATGATCCGTTCGCTGGCGGTGGGCGATGTGCAGATGAAAGACTGGGTGAAATTATTAAGCAAAGAACTATTGGTATCCCTTTTATTAGGTGTTACGATGGCTGCGGGAGTTTCCCTGGTTGCCAGTTTCCGCGCACCGGATGTCATGTTAGTGGTAGCCCTTACCATGGTACTCACCGTTATGGCCGGTAGTATGATCGGATTGCTTTTACCTTTTATATTTACTAAGTTTAAAGTAGACCCCGCTACGGCCAGCGCTCCCCTGATTACTTCCATATCAGATATAACCGGTGTGTTGATCTATTTTTCTATTGCTACCTGGTACTTTGCCCGGATGTAATACCAGAGAGGAATGTAACTAAAAAGGAATGGCATTGACCCATAGAGTCAATGCCATTCCTTTTTTTAATGCCTGTTTTTTATTTCTTCAGGAAGCAGGTTTTCAGTACAATGCTGCTGCCGTCTATTTTGCAGTCTACTTCTTCGGGGTTTCCGGTAAGGCGGATGCTTTTTACTTTTGTGCCGCGTTTGATTACCATAGACGAGCCACGTACTTTCAGGTCTTTGATAACGGTTACACTGTCGCCGTCTTCCAGTAGGGCACCGTTGCTGTCTTTGGGAGTGTTGTCGTCCGCAGAGCCATCGCTATCTGTCCATTCGTGTCCGCAGTCAGGACAAATATTCACTGTGCCGTCAAAGTAAGTGTTGTCCATTTGGCATACCGGACAATCTATTAATTCGCTCATATGTTTCTTTTTTTATTTAAAGCCGCAAAGATAGGAATTTCTTATTCGATCAGTTTACCATTGGGCAGAATAATATCGCCTTCGGCTCCACTGATGTCATAAAATCCTACTTCGTGTTTGCGGGCCAGCCGCCGGGTGGTGTCGTATGCTTCTTCACACAAAGACCAGGCAAAGGCGGCGTAGATCATCTCTTTGCCGATCGAGTAATCCGCCAGGTGATTTTCCAGTTCTTCGTTATTATCAATCTCCTGGTCTGTGGGGCAAAACTCTCCGTTCATAGGTGGAAACAATTCTTTCATTTCCATAAACCACTTTTGCAGGGCAGGGGTGGCCGTAGCAGGATCGTCGTAATCATACTCTTCACTCCATTCTGCCTGTGCTTCGAACCATTTCAAAAATTCACTTTTTGTTTGTGGCGCCGCCTCTCTCTCAAATACAACCAGATCGTAACTCATATTATTTTTGTTTATAACAGCTTATTGTGCTATAAATATAACAGAATAAAACGGCTTTTTATTGTTTCCGGAGTATTTTCATTTGTGAACTTAGTAAAATAATGGTTATTCCGAACAATCCTATCAGCGCATACGAATAGCGGAGGCTGGTAGCATGCGAAACATATCCGATCAGGGGAGGTCCTAACAGGAAGCCGAGGAAACTGATACTGGATACAATAGTGAGTGCCAATCCGGTGGGTATCTTTGATTGCTGTCCGGTGATGCTGTATACAACAGGTACAATAGCAGCGGTACCCAGCCCTATGATCATGAAAGCGAAAAGTGTAACGATTATGTGTGGGATAAGTACAGCCAGAAAAAGCCCGCTGAAAATTAGCGTCCCCGCATATTGCAGAATCCGGCGGCGGCCCCACCGGTGGGTAACCTTATCAATGATGAAACGTCCGGATGTCATCGTAATCATATAGGCTACCAGCCCTATGGGGGCTAACCACTCCTGTACATTTACTATATCCTGTAGGTATACCCCGCTCCAATCCATCATAGCCCCTTCGGCAGCCATGCCGCAGAAGGCGATTAATCCGAGTAAATAAAGGAAAGGTTCCGGACGGTTTTTCCGCGCTATTTGTTTCTCCTTCTGATTTTGTGCGGATGGTTTATCCTGCCGCAGATAAGAATAATTCAGTAAAATGCCGGCCAGGGTTAATACCGCTACCAGGATGAAGTGGTAAAAAGGAACAATCCGCAGGGTAGACATCAACAGGCCGATGCAGGCACCGCACAGTCCGGCCAGGCTCCAGCCTCCGTGGAAAGAGGCCATAATTGGCCGGTTGTACATTTCTTCTACTGTAACTCCCTGTGTATTGACCGCGATGTTGCAGAAGTTTCCGAAAAATCCGAATACAACCAGTGCAGCCAATAAGCTATACTTATCGCTTACCAGTCCGATACAAATTAAGGTAATTGCATATCCTAACATGCCAAAGGCCAACACCCGTTTGCTGCCTATACGGGGAATAATAATACCGGAAAAGGCCATTCCGGTAATTTGTCCTACGGGTATCATTAACAGGACGGTTCCCCAGGAAGCATCGTCCAGTTGAAGGGTTGTTTTAATATCGGGAATGCGGCTTGCCCAACTGGCAAAACAGATTCCCTGCAGAAAGAAAAATGCAAAAACTGCCAACCTGATTCGTTTCTTATCCATATCTGTTTTTTATAACATGCAAAATTGCGAATTTCCCGCCGGATAGAAAATGATATAGATCAGATTTTATTCAGCACCTACCAACAAAACCTGTCAAATCCTCCCCTTTCGCCGGAGCTACTCTGTACACCCATCTTTTTCAGGCCGTAGGCCTATCCTATCTTAGGCCCCGGCAACGCCCTAACGCTTATACATATCTTTTATGTTTAAATGTTTGTAATCCCGAAGGGATTGAATGTGAATAACCCCCGGTGAAGCGTAGCGACCGGGGGTACAGGATATCCTATCCAGTCTCAACCCCGATAGTGGGTTGAACCCTATTATTCAACACCTTCCGGCGTTGTAGAGTGTGAGGAGTCACTTCTACCCCCGGTCGCAAGCTTCACCGGGGGTTATTCACATTCAATCCCTTCGGGATTTATATAAGATGAGTGCACAAAGTAACTCCGGAGAGAGGGGGTAGGGCTAACGGCCTCTCTTACTCAACATGTAGCAGGGGGCAATCTTCGTCAATGATAATGGTTTTAACAGTATCTTTTTCGAATTTAGCCTGTGCGGCGCGTGCCCGTAACTCGGCGCCGGGCGAGAAGATCACCCGGGGGCGTTTCATAAGAGAGGCTTTGAACTCGTCTTCCGACTCTACTCCGTAACTACCCGCAGACATCCGGAAGGTGCCCAGGTCGCCCAATTGTACACTATGGCCGTTTTCAAGATGTACCAAAATGGTATCTACCAGGTTGTCCAGTATCAGGCTCACGTCTCCACGTGTGGCCGACGATTGTACCATTAACTGCTGGCACAACTGTTTGTAAGGTACCAATTTGCTGCGTACTACCTGACCGTAATACTTTGTTTTTCCCGCGTCTTCCCCTGCCATAATTTTGCGGGGAATAATTCTGTAATTTAATGCCATAACTAATTAATTTATTAAATGAATAATGAAAAATGAAAAATGAAAAATCGTTCCGGAATTTCTTTTTCTATGTCAAAGATAAGTCTCTGATTTTTGGCAAAGCCGTGAACGGAATTGAAGTGAATTAAACGGAATTGAATGGAATTAAACAACCGTAAATTAGCATCACCAGCATACCTTTTTATTCTTTTAACAAGCTATTTTGTTCTTCCGGATATACCTTGTTTGTGCCTTTAATATACTATCCTGCATAAGTGGTTTATACGCTATTGCGAATTGTTGATGATTACCTCATACCTAACTTTCAGTTTAAGGATTCTTATTTGTTTTTGCCCTGTTAAGGGCTACTGAGTTCAGCCCATGGCAGAGTGAGCCTGGCGAAAGGCACCATGGGTTAGGATACCCAATATATCTCTGCGCCCTACAGGGGCAACTCGTTATATATCAAATCAATTTATATGGATTTTGACCTGGGCCTTCAGCCCGAAAATATATGATGACGTCTCCAACCCATGGTGCCGCTCGCTACGCTCACTCTGCCATGGACTGAATTGTACTGCCCTTTTCAGGGGCGACAAATCAACTATAACCCTATAAATCACCAAAATAACATCCTTAACCTGACAGCTATGCCCTATCGGGGTTGAGAAGGTCCCGGACTTCCGTTCCCCCGGTCGTTAGGCTTCATACGCAATAAAATATACTCTTGTGCGTAATTTTTAACAAATAAAATTTGCAATTGCGAATATGTGTCTATATATTTGCGGAGTATAATATTCAAAACAAACAAAAAACACCCGTATGGAAGAATTTATCATCAAATCCTATAGCTGGAAAGAACTGGCTATTTTATATGCTCCGGAACTGACATCCAACTCGGCAGCCCGCCGCTTCAAAAAATGGGTGAATTTTAATCAGGAACTGGTACGCGAATTAGTGTCCGCAGGGTGGCGCGAACGCTCTAAAGTGTTAACACCTATGCAGGTAGAAATCATTGTGCGCTATCTCGGAGAACCGTAGGTTCTACTCTTAAAGCAGATAAAAAAACAGTTTTATATTTATTTATATATAATAATGTATAGGCGCTGTGCACATCTGTTTTAGAACCCCTCTCAAACCCTTTATTAAAGCGGTACTTTGTAATGCACAGGTTGTGCACTTTCTTTCACTTATTAAACCCATTACAAAAATGAATAACAAAACAACAATTTTAAAAAACTTATTTTCTAACGGCTTTGTAAGGCTTCCACGCAAGGTAGCGAACGGCATGTATCTGGCAGAAGAGGTAAAACGTAATTATTACCGGGTATATGCTGTGCTGCTGATTCTGGCACATCCTAAAAAGTTTGTAGACTACAATTACAATTCTCCGCTCACATTCGAACCGGGCGAACTATTGCTTTCCCGTAAAGAATTGTCCGGATTTACCGGTGTGGCCGATTGGAGTGTGGCCCGGAGTATTAAAAAACTGGAAGCAAACGGCCTGATCACCACCCGATGGAAAGAAGGAAAAACCCTCTTTCATATAAACTATTACGAAGAGATAACCCACCATTATGTAGAGATTGATACCGGCGAAGACCGTCCCTCTACAGGCAGCCGGAAACAAACCGCTAAAGGAACACCGAAACCGGAGGGGATGACGGCTACCGAAAAGGAACTCTTTGAAGAAAGTAAACGGGTGTACCTGCGTATGAGGGAGCGACAGAAAAACAACTCTATCCGGAAAAACGATTGATAAACTAAAAACAGGAATAAAAAATGGAAACAAACTTTGTGGAAACAACTGATTTAAGCCTGCGCGAACTGGAAGAAGCTGTTATTTGCTGCCTGTTGGTAAAAACAAATACCCTGCCCGATGTGGTGAGGTGGCTGCGCCCCGAAATGTTTTATGTAACTGATCTGGGCTTTGTGTACAATGCCCTGCTGGCACAATACAACCGGGGCGAACAGCCCGATTACCTGACTACCGAATCAGAGATGTACCGTATGGATGCGGACCGCTGTACGGAGATAGGCGGGATCGGGTGCGTGGGAAAAACCTTCCACCGCATACACCATACAGGCAACCTGACACTGTATGCACAGGAGGTAAAACGCCGTTACGTACTGCGTTCGCTCAAACACTTTGCGACAGCCCTTTCGGAAAAAGCGGAACAGGCGGATAGCGATCCGCTGGCGTTGATAGGCCAGACGGAAACCCTTTTACTGAATTTACGGGAAAACCTACAGGATAATCCGCCTATGCGCCAGGTGGCCGAAGTGATAACCGGAATACTGCACGAATACCGGCAGAATACTACCAATGCCATGCAACAGCAAATCGTACATACCGGTATGGTAGAGCTGGATGTGGCGTTTGGCGGGATGCACCCCGGCGAACTTTATGTATTGGCCGGACGTCCCGGCGATGGTAAAACGGCTATCAGCCTGCAAATGGCTATCAATGCGGCCAAAGAAAATAAAAACGTCTGCTACTTCAGTCTCGAAATGTCGGACATACAGCTTATCAACCGCTTGCTCATGGGGCATTCTTCTATTAATCCGGCGGGGTTGCGCAACTACGACCTGCTGGAAGAAGATTTAAAAGAGATGGAAAGAGTAGCGGTACAGTGGGAAAACTGGCCCCTGTGGATTGAGTATGCTCCCTCTATACCGGTAGAAGACCTGCGGGCCGAAGTGTTACTGATGAACAACAGCAAAGGTGTCAATCTGGTAATCATAGATTACCTGCACCTGTTGGAAGGCAAACCCCAGCGGGGCGAGAATATGGAACAGGTAGTGGCACGCAACGTACGGATGCTGAAACAACTGGCTATCGAAGCCGGGTGTGTGGTATTGGTGCTTTCGCAAATGAACCGCAACAGCGAGAACCGTGCCGGAAGTAATGGCCTGCCACAACTGAACGACCTGCGCGATAGTGGCGTGATAGAGCAGGTGGCCGACGGGGTGATCTTCGTGTACCGCCCCTGCCGCCACGGGGTAACCGAAGATGCCCAGACAGGCCAATCCCTGGAAGGTATCTGCCAGCTGATTATCCGCAAAAACCGCCACGGTATACAAAGCACAGTGAATCTGCGCCACAACAAAACATTTACAAAATTTAGTAACGAATAAAATAACATTCAATCATGGAAGCAAAAACAATCAAACAAGCCAACGACATTTGTACGGTGATAGGCCGTAGTGTAGAATTAAAGCGTAAAGGAAAGGTGTATCTGGGACTCTGTCCTTTCCACGACGACCACCAACCCTCGCTGACGGTGAACCCCGCGAAGCAGAATTTTATATGTTACGCCTGCGGTGCCAAAGGAGATGTGTTTACCTTCGTTCAGCTTAAAGATGGATGCACTTTTCGCGAAGCGGTACAGAAGCTTACACCGCTGCACCTGCAACCCACTGTTCAGGCGGTGCCCACAACCCCGAAAGAACCCTATTACAGGCAACTGCAAGCCCTTTTCGAAAAGCACCGCACCGGTTGCAACCCACAGGTAACCGCTGCCGGCGTAAAGTTCGGCCTGTTTGTAGCCCCGGCCGCTCTGCCCCGTCCGTTCGGGAAATACTCGTCGCGCCTGATGTTCCCTATACACGACGAAAACGGTGAGTTGGCAGGCTATGCCGGGCGAAGTACCGGCGAAAGCACTACTGGGCCCAAATACCTCAACACGCCCGGATTGCCCCGCAACCGCTTACTATACGGCATGTATGAGGCAAAACAGCAGATCAGGCAAACCGGAGAGATCTGGCTCGTAGAAGGCTTTAAAGATGTAATAGCTATGCACCACGCCGGATTTACCAACACCGTAGGCCTGATGGGTACGGCTATGGCAGAAGCCCAGGCAGAACAAATCTGCCGCTACGCCCGCCAGGCGTATGTATTGATGGATGCCGACGAAGCCGGGCGCAAAGCCGCCCGGGTGATAGAAGAGGCACTGGCCGGAAAGGGCCTCACGGTAACCGTGGTATCCCTTCCGGATGGCGAAGACCCGGACAGCCTGTACACAAAGTCGGGCGAAGAAGGCTTGCTGCAATACCTGATGCAGGAGGTATCGTCGTGCGAATTCCAGGAGCAGGTACTGGTGTGGGCCCTGGCCGCCCATCCGGCGGAACCGGTGCGTTTCTGTGGCGATTATTTTCCTTTCGGGCAGGTAGTACATACAGTATTACACCGGGAAGAATTGATGTTCGACGAGCCTGCCCACCGGGAGATACTGATGCACGCCGCTTCGGGCTACATCAATGCCCTGTTGCCCGACCCTTTACTGGAGTTGGCCGCTCGTTATTCGGTCAATGGCTTGCATGTATGGTCGGTTGTATGGCAGGGAAAAATCGTAGAGAGCGAGGAACCTCCTGCCGTAATCCGCCGTAAGACACTGGAGTTTATCCTGTACATGTACACCGTGGCCGCCCTGCAAAAACGCATCCGTATTAAAAAACAGTTATTGCACATACAAACCGGCTTAACCCGGCGAATAACCCTCGGCCACCTCGACGCATTACAAAACCGGTTCCAAAACATCTCCCTGGCACTCGGCACGGCACCGGCTGTGTAAAGCACCCCTGTTTTTGCACCCCGTTTCTAAGTCCTGTAAGGACGGCTTATCCTAGCCCAGTACGAAGTGCTGGGTTGATGGATAGAAAAAGAATCTTAGTGCTGAAGGCACGACAGAATAAAATAATGACATATAGGCAGAGCATCCATTGTGCCGTCCCTTCAGGACTCATAACAGAGAGGAGTTCCTTAACCCACCCAGCACTTCGTACTGGGCTAGGATAGGCCGTCCTTGCAGGACTTCATACAAACCATACAGGAGAATTTAATAGCCCTGCGATCAAGCCAGTCATGTTCAGAAGATTGAAAAGCTGCTGTTGTTAGCTTAGCTAGAAGAATC
>JAJQAZ010000045.1 GCA_021203545.1 Tannerellaceae bacterium
CTTATTTCAGGATATTGTCTGCTGGTTTAGGCACAGATTTAAATCTGCGCCAGCGCTTCCGGAGTAATTCAGTTTTGGAGAACTTTCAGCAACATCTGTAAGGCTGTCCGCGAAGCACGAAGAATGTTCTCTTTGCGTTCTGTTCCGAACCGGTAACACCGGGAAATAATTCTGTCTTTTGTGCCTGCTGCAATCCATACCGTACCAACGGGTTTATCCGGTGTACCTCCACCGGGGCCGGCTATTCCGGAAGTAGCAACCGCACAACCGGCACCCAATACCCGGATCGCACCCTGCACCATTTGCTCAACTACAGGTTGGCTCACAGCACCGTGCTCCTCCAGATCTTTTACAGAAACCCCCAGCACATTCTTTTTTACATCATTATCATAAGCTACCACACTCCCTTTATAATAGTTGGAACATCCCGGCCAGGCAGTGATCATAGCGGCAATAGTTCCACCGGTACAACTCTCGGCTGTAGCCAGGTGCCACCCTTTCTCGTTCAACAATTCTCCAATCCGCTGCTCCGGAGCTTTTTCTTTTTTATCTACTATTTTATCCATCCTACTCACTTTAGTACAAACAAAAATACGACATTATTTATCTTTCCCTACTAAAACAAACAATCAAAAAAAATTACAGTTGTCCAACAAATGAAATAACAATCATGTAAATCCTGATAAGAATCGTGTAAAACTCCTCTTTATGAATCCCATATCTTTGTACCGTCAATCCGGACCAGGATTTACATGGTAAGTAAAATTGCAAACATCAAAAGTCTGTGCAAATAATGTAATAGTTATAATATGAAAAAAAGAGTAAGCCTAATCACTTTATTTGTTTTTATAATTACAATGGTAAGTTGTTCCGGCGAGGACACAAAAAAAGAATTTTTATCTGATCAAAATGGCTTTACGCTTTCCTATTCCATGAATGAACCTGTATCAGTCTTAAGCCGTTCCTCCATCGAGGTGGAAGCAGGCGAAGACCGGTTAAATTCATTTTACATCCTGTTTTTCGACAGCTCTACCGGCGGAACAGGAAATTTTCTGGAAGCTATGGATGTCAGGGAAGCCAATCCGGGTATTCTTTTGAGTACCGAAAATGTAAACATCCAATTCTCTCCCGGTTCCCGGTTAAAAAATTCCGGACAGTACAACATGCTGGTATGTGGCAATATAGATGAGTATACCGGTATCCACAACATAGAAGACCTTATAACCTTCTGTGAGGACAAAACCGAAAACGAAGTTACCCGCCTGTTGTTACAAACCGTACGTGGAGTGGCTCCCGGAGAGCAGGAACAGCAGGATGATACAAACCGTATACCCTCGGCTGAGTTACCCATGGGGGCAAAATACATAAAAGAGGCAAATGTCAGCCAGGTTACTGTTGAACTAACCCGCACAGTAGCCCGTTTTGACGTATTCTGCGAAGCAGACGGATACGAACTGTTTTCTGCTTCTATCTGGAATGCCTATACGGAAGGCTTCGTATAGGAAGGACATTTTACGGATTATACAGCATCCCGCACGGAACGTTTTTACGGAGTAAAAGCAAACAGCGAAAAAGAGATCATCGGTACTTTATACGCGTTTGAAAATTATGTACCCACTCCTGAACAAAATGACAAAGTAAGCACCTGCCTGATTGTAGGCCTTAAAAACCTGGATACAAACAACATTGAATACTTCCGTACCAATATAAACGCCCCGAATGATTACGGACAGCAGATTGAACGTAACAAAGCCTACCGTACGATCATAAAAAACGTATTAAATAAAGGAAATGAAAACGAACGTGGAGCGTATGAAAACGAAAAGTTATTACTCGATATAGATGTAAATGAATGGAAGGTAGACGACAGTGGCACTATTCTGGTAAATGGCGCGAATGTACTGGCTATGCCAACTTCTACAGCCAGACTTTTTGCACAGGGCGAAACCCGCGAATACTATGTATATATAATCGGACAGGGAGTACCAGTCATCACCGGAGAATATTTACCGGACCATATAAAAGCAACCCTGAAATTAGCACCGGGTTATTCAGAAAATGCCGAATTCAAAAAAAGTATATTAACCTTTAACGCAGAGCCCGGAACAACAAAGGACAGGAACGAAACCTATAAAGTAAACATTACTTTTGCAAATCTGGATGCATCTGTAACAGTGGAGCAAATAGAAGGAAACAGAGATTACCTGCACCTCAATCCCTCTGACATGATCGAGCTAAATGTTGTCGGGCAACCTTCGGAAAATGTAACAGTAACCGGTTCCGGAACCTGGGTGGCCGAGATCCTGAAAAGCGATCTGTTCTCTTTTGCCTCCGGAACCACACAATACCGTGTAGAAGGAACGCCGGGAGAAGGTTTTAATATATACGCGATTGAAAATAATACAACCGGTAACACCCTCTATTGGTTTGTCAGGGTTTATCTCAAAGATCAGCCGGAGATCAGCCAGAATCTCGTGATTGCTCAACCGGGAATCCCGGATCAAAATTACCTGCTCATCACACCTGATACATTCGAAGATATGTCGGATTAAACTGGCGGTAACACAGGAAGGATTCATGGAACAGTTTGGAACGATAAAGAAATAAAATTAAAAAGTAGCGATATGAAAAATATATATTTATTATTAACAATCCTGTTTACTTGTACGCTCCTGAGTTGTCAGGATGATACGGATGATACAGGACTACCAATCCATGAGAACGGTTTCCAGCTCTTATACACTATCCCGGAACTTGAAACACTTACCCGTTCGGAAGTGACCGCAGTAGAAAGTGAAGACCGGATCAATACTTTTTATGCACTCTTCTTTGAATATACAACCGGAGGGTCAGGGCAATTCCTGGCTGCCATAGACCTGATGGAGGGCCGGCAAACCCCTCTTCCCACATCCGCGGTATTAAATATTGATTACTCTACTGTTCCGGGGCTATCGGCCTCTGAAACCTATACCATACTTTTATGTGCCAACCTGGAAGCTTATCACGCAACAATAAGAGATCTGGCCGGTCTGGAAACCGTTTGCCGGGGAACAACAGAAGCAGAGGTAAAATCGTTATTGCGGGCAGAAACTCTGGATGCAATAACAACAACCAACCTGCCGATGAGTGCATGTGTAGTTAAACAGGGCGGACAAAATCAGGTATCTGTATCCCTGACCCGTGCAGTCAGCCGTTTCGATGTGGTAAACCAGGCGGATGGTTACAAACTGGTCTCGGCCTCTCTTTGGAATGCCTATCCCTCTACCCTGTTGTGGGAAAACAACGGAGAAGATTTCTCCGGTAGCCGTACGGAGCGTTATTATAGCATAGATGCAACCGGCGATCAGATCATTGGCGGACTCTATAGCTTTGAGAATTTCGTGGAGAATCCTGCGCAGGGCGACAACCAGACGACTGCGTTGATCATAGAAATAAAAAATCTGGAAACAGAAGATTCGGAATTCTTCCGTATCAATGTTCATCCTATGAATAAATCGCAACACCTGAAACGAAACAATATATACCGGACAGCCATCACACAGGTATCCGGCAAAGGTTTCCAAACAGAAAGAGAAGCCTGGGAAAGCCAGGATGCGCTGCTTATTACAGATATTAACGGCTGGATGACAGACCCGGGAAACAATGTGGTTTTCGATGAAAATAACATCCTGGCTGTTCCTACCAGTGTAATCACACTGCCTATGGTGGGAGATACCCGTACATACAACATCTTTACCGACGGTGAAGGTACGTTAGAAATGGCTACCGAAGAAATACCTTCGCAGGTAAAAGTGAAACTGGAAGGAAATAAGCTGACTATTGAAGCTCCGGAAGCTGCTGATGAATGGGGAGGCACTCTTACATTCTCTATCGGCAACCTGATGGCATCTATCCAGATTCAGCAGGCTAACTATATTAACAAGTATCTTACACTGAACTACGATGTAGAAGAATTGCCGCTGTTCGATTATCCGGCAGGTATCGCTTCACCTGAAATAGAGATAATCAGTTCCGGTACCTGGGTAGCAGAAATATTCGGCGGAGAGTATTTCTCCTTTAGTTCTTCCGGAAGCAGAGTAGATAAAATAAGCAATGATGCAACCCATACCGATTTCACTATTTATACGATTGAGGAAAACATGTCAGAAAAGAACCGGTACTGCTTTGTCCGGGTATCTTTAATGGATGCACCGGAAACAAATCAGGTACTTGTACTTGAACAGGCCAGATACGAAGAATATATACGTCTTGTGAAGGCAGACAATAAATCACTCAATGCGTCCGCTCACACATATGAAGGGGTAACGCTGGAATCAAATGCAGATTGGACGATTACTATTCCTCTGGATACGGGCGGTGCGGAGCCGGTGATTACCTTTCTGGACGACAACAATAATTTGGTTACAAACAATAGAGGCAATGGAACTAAAAAATTAAGAATTACTGTAAAATCCAATCTTGAATCCGACCGGACCAGACCTTTCGTTATTATGGCAAAAACGACAGCCGGAAAAGAAACATCATTGCTGTTAACACAACGGGCCGGTACCGGAAATACTCCAGAGCCCGATCCGGTAAAACCCCTACAATTTATTTCCAATGGAACCGGGCATGGTAACCTGACTGCCTATAACTCTTCGGGCTACCTGCAGGCAGTGTACGGACTGGGAGAAAATATGAGAAACAGCGCTAAATTCGGAAAGGGCGGAAGCATAGTAAATCTGGAAACACTTCCTTATGAATATATTTCTTCGATGAATGAAAGCACGATTAACAATGCGAAGATCATCCAGCTATTGAGTAATCCATCGGCATCAGAGTTCGACCTGATCTACAAAAGAATGCAGGCAGACCCTACCGTATTCCTAATGATTACCAGTTCAGATGCTACGGAGGTAACAAAAATATTGGCACAATACAAAGCGAAATCAGGAAAAGCCTACGGTACGGCAGTACAGTTATCCAACATTTCCACCCGCCTGCGTCCTGTCAATGCAAGAATAAATAATTCACTGATGAATTACCTGTTGACTGGAATCTCAGCCAATCAGGTTAGTTTACAGGGAGCGATCCAGACCAGTGCAGGCCTTCCGCCGGCAGCCTATCCGTCTACATTTGTCCCGGTTATTATGTCAACTTCGGATTATTACTACTGCGTATTTGGGATCGATCCGGTGAACCGCCTGATCATCATGACAGACCCGGGCGTTTTCGGAGCCGCTCCCCGGTTTACCAATTATCCAAGCTACAAGAACTTCCAGTACACAGGAACCACGAACTATAAATTCCTGGATAACCTGACAGCCTGGATCATGAGAGCCACAGGAGAAAGCGGATTCCTAAAAAAATACCAATAATAAGGGAATACTTATAAACCACATAAAACCCTTTCGCTGGCTTCGCTGGCCTTTCGCTGGCGCGGATTTAAATCCGTGCCTACTTACAGCCCCTTAGTTACTAAGGCACAGATAAATATCTGCGCCAGCGAAAGCAGCGAAAGGCTTATATATAAACGACTAAAACGTAGCAGTAAGTACCTTATTCTCTTCCCGGATACGAATAGCCAACATAATACCATTTAGAACAGTAAAGATCACAACCGTATAATACAAATGGAAAATCAGCGGGATAATAGCGATCTCGGCTATCACAATCAGGTAATTGGGATGTTTAATGTATTTATAAGGTCCTGTACGGACCAGCGGGAAATTACGTACCCGGTAAATCTTCGTATTCCAGAATTTACCCAGCGTACTGATCACCCATACTTTACAGGCCAGCAAAACAAATAAAAGCACCAGCAGCACACGGCTATACGAACCGTCTCCCCTCACCCAATATTCCAGGATAAGAGATAAAATAAACAATACATGCAACCCCACAATAAAAGGATAATGCCGCTGTCCGTACTCCACAGCACCCTGTTGAAGCAACCACTTCTCATTACGCCGGGCTACAGCCAGTTCACCTATCCGCAGCAGAATAATAAAAGAGATAAAAAACAGAAAAGCCATGTGTTTAATTTTTCATTTCCAATAAAACCATTTCACAGGAGAAACCCGGCCCCATAGACATCATCAATCCGTAGCCATCCTCAAAGCCTTCCGTAAAAAACTTCTCCAGCACATACAACACAGTTGTGCTCGACATATTTTCATAGTGGGTCATCACCTGCCCCGTTTTTTGCAGCGCAATACCTTCCATATTTAAGGCTTTTTCGTATGCCGCCAGCACCTTCATGCCGCCCGGATGAAAAATAAAGTTCTTTATATCCGCAATAGTCAACCCTTTCTTTGACAGAAATGAAGTAACATCCGTATGTACATTTTCAAGAATAATGGCGGGAATACCGGACGAAAACAGCACTTTAAAACCATGATCCGTAAACTCCCACCCCATCACATCCTGCGAATCATAGTATAGCTTACTCTCATTCCCTGAAAACCGGATACTCTTTCCTTCTTTCCCACTCGTATATTGGTCGCCCGTCACTACACAGGCGGCCACACCATCAGCAAATAAGCTGGCACCTACAAAATTGCTCTTACTAAAATCATCCCGTAAAAAAGTAAGCGAACACAACTCTACTGCTACCAGTAACACAACAGCTTGCGGGTTAGCCTTTGCCAGCGTACAGGCTTTTGCATAGCCCGACACACCTCCCCCGCACCCCAGGCCAAAAATACTCATCCGGTTCACATGCCGGTTCAACCGCATCCGGTTAATAATAAGAGCATCCATACTGGGAGTAGCCAGCCCCGTAGTAGAAATAAAAATAAGATCCGTTACCTCTCCTTTGGAAATTTGCGCGGATGAAAGACAATTCTCAACAGCCTCCACAGCATAATCCAAGGCCAGTTGGATAAACTCCCGGTTCTGTTCTTCAAACGTATGTACCTCCGAATAGTACTCCAGAGGCTTACAAAAATTCCTTGTTACAATCCCTGTATGGTCAAAAACACTCACCATCCGCTCCACTTCGGGCGTAGAATGTATAAACAGATTTTTAGCATACTCTTTTACAGCCTGCTGCTCTGTTTTAAAAGGAAAATCAATCTTCGAAATTGCAGTTAATAAAGGCATAATATTTAGTTGTTATCCCTTTATAAACAGCAATTATACAGGAATAGTTTTTTCTTTTCAGAGTACCACCCGCGAAAAAGGAACAGCGTCCATAGGGCAATACTCCCCTTTCAGATACTTGTAATAACCTGTGATAGCCACCATAGCGGCATTATCAGTAGTAAAGGCAAATTTAGGAATATGGATTTTCCAGCCATACCGTTTAGCATAATCGTAAAAGGCATCCCGCAGGCCCGTATTGGCCGAAACTCCTCCGGCTACCGCAACTTCTTTGATACCCAGATCTTTTGAAGCCTTGCTTAATTTATTCATCAGAATATCAATCACCGTAGCCTGCAAAGAAGCACACAAATCAGCTTTATTCTTTTCGATAAAATCCGGATCTTCTTTCAGATGATCACGTAAAGTATAAAGGAACGAAGTTTTTAATCCGCTAAAACTATAATTATAATCGGGAATATGGGGTTTGCTGAATTTAAACGCTTCGGGATTACCTTCGTTGGCCAGACGGTTTACTACCGGACCGCCGGGATAACCCAACCCCATCACTTTGGCACATTTATCGAATGCTTCCCCTGCCGCGTCGTCGATAGTCTGGCCAATCACCTCCATATCATCCGTACCCTTTACAAGAATAATCTGCGAATTTCCTCCCGACACCAACAAGCAAAGAAAAGGAAAAGCGGGTTGGTCGTTGTCTTCGGGCGATTCTTTAATAAAATGTGCTAACACATGGGCCTGCAAATGGTTAACCTCGATCATAGGAACATCCAGGGAGATAGACAACCCCTTGGCAAACGAAGTACCAACCAGCAGGGAGCCCATTAATCCGGGGCCACGGGTAAAGGCGATTCCGCTGAGTTCGTTTTTTTCAATCCCTGCTTTCCGGATAGCTTCTGTTACTACCGGAATAATGTTTTGCTGGTGCGCCCGCGAAGCCAGTTCGGGAACTACCCCGCCATAAGCTTCATGGACAGCCTGCCCCGCTATTATATTGGAAAGCATGACCCCGTCGCGTATCACTGCCGCCGACGTATCATCGCACGATGACTCTATCCCTATTATTGTTACACTCATATATTCAAATTTTATGCAAAATAACAAAATCTATCGCGATATTATTGTAGATTTGTGTGGAAAATATTAGTAAGGTATTAGAGGCTTAAAATACATATTCATTACACTTTTCGTTTTGTTCTGGATATTTTATGGTCTTCCGGCTGTTTTACTGAATATTCCCTCTATTCAGAAACAAGTCACACAGAAGGTTGTAAAAGAATTGTCCGGGCGGTTACATGTGCCTGTAGAAATCGAAAAAGTATCTGTCAACTGGCTCAACCGGTTGGTATTGGAAGGGGTATACCTGGAAGACCAGGAGGGCAACGTACTGTTTGAAGCCAACCACATAGCCGCCGTATTCAAATTATTCCCGGTATTGAAGGGTAAATTTGTTTTCACAACGGCCCGTATCTTCGGGTTTAAACTCAATCTGAGTAAAGAAACACCTGATAGCGAACTCAACCTGCAATTTGTAATTGATGCTTTTGCCAGCCGGGATTCTACCAAAAAACAACCGGAGATCGACCTGCAGTTCAATTCCATCCTCATCCGCCGGGGCGAATTCAGCTATCATGTACAAAGTATTCCTGAATCCGAAGGAAAGTTTAATGCGAACCATGTAAATATCCGGAATCTAAGTGCCAACATCGCACTGAAGGCGTTTAATAACGATAGTATCAATGCCAATATCAAGCGCATCAGCCTGGATGAAGCATCGGGATTCAATCTACAGAAATTATCACTGAATATAATTGGGAACCGGGATAGTGCCCGGATAGAGAACTTCGAAATCAAACTACCGGATACAAACCTGAAAATTGGCCAGGCACGGATTGATTTTACCCCTGTCGATTCCCTCTCCCAATTGGTAGACCAGGCTCCTGTAATACTAAACATAGCTCCATCGCAGGTATCATTGAAAGACTTTTCAGCTTTTGTTCCCGCATTCAGCAATTTTACTGACCAGATTGATCTGGTAGCAGAAGTTTCGGGTTACATAAACGATATAAACCTTAGCAGGCTGATGTTGAGTTACAGCGACAAAATGCTCTTTAACGGACAAATGTCGCTCCGGGGTATCACCAACCCCGAAGAGGCGTACATCTTTGGCGAAGTGAGCCGTATGTATATTACCAACGAAGGAATTGAGGGATTGGTAAACAATTTCAGCGACCGGTATGTAGAATTGCCTTTGGCTGTTAAACAATTGGGCTCCATCAACTTCATCGGCGAAATATCCGGTTTCTTTGATAATCTGGTAGCCTACGGCAAACTATCCTCTCCTATCGGTGTAGTGCAAACGGACATTCTGATCGGTAGCGATAAAGAAAAAGGGATCGCCACAATTATTAAAGGAGAAGTATCCAGTACTGATCTGGAACTTGAAAAACTATTTCCACCCGGTAATCCTTACGGATCAGGGCGTTTTCATATCAATATAGATACCCGGCGACCGGTAAACGGCTATTCCTCCGGAACAGTAAATGCGCAGGTTTCCGATTTTGATTTCCGCGGCTACCGGTATGAAAGCATCCTGTTGGCAGGACAGTTTTCGCAGAATAGTTTCAATGGAAACGTAGAGATTGAAGATCCGAACGGAACACTAATCGCCAATGGTATGTTCCGCAACCAGGGAAGAAACTCCGTTTTTAATTTTGAAGCAAGCCTTACCAATTTCCGGCCGGACCGTCTTCATCTGTTTGATACATATGAATCACCGGATATTTCGTTACAATTACATGCCGATTTCACAGGAAATAACATTGACAATGTAGAAGGAACACTTGCGGTTGATAGTGTTTCCTTTATCACAGCTTCAGACAGCTTCTACCTGAATCACCTGGAAGTAAACGCTTCAGGCCATACAGACGACCGCAGGCTGATAATCAACTCGGATGTTATTAACGGAGAAGTAAAAGGAGCTTACTCGTTTACAACATTCATCCCTTCTATCCTCAATACACTCCGGGAGTATGTTCCGGCACTGATCAATACAAGCGTACAATCAAAAACAACCGGAATCAACGACTTCGCTTTCCGGCTGACGGTTGAGAATACCGAACGGATATCCAATACCCTCAAATTACCGTTTGCCATTCTTTCCCCTACAAACATAAAAGGACACTATAGTAACGAATCTGAAAATTTCAACCTCGAAGCTGTACTCCCTTCGTTCAGGATCGGAAACTCCTATTTTGAAAACGGACTTGTTTTAGTAGATAACCCGGCCGGGATAGCTAATCTGATTGCACAGGCAACGCAATACAACCAGCAGGGATTGCGAAACTATGTGGATCTGAAAGCATATGCCCGTAACAATGAATTGCAGACACTGATTACCTGGGCCAATAACAAAGAACGATTATTTAAAGCAGATCTTTCTGTAAATACCCTATTCAGCGAAATACCCAACGAACGGGGCAAAAGCCAACTACTTACGGAAATATCTATCAACCGGAGTCCGTTTGTAATAAACGATACGACGTGGCATATTGATAATGCCCGGATAAAAATACAAAACAAGGCGATTGAGATAAACGATTTCAAAATTGCCCACGACGACCAGCACATTCTTATAGACGGGAAAATTTCGGACAATCCGGAAGACACCCTGTTACTCGATCTGAATAAAATAGAATTAAGCTATATTTTTGATGTGCTCAATAACCCTGTGTTACAATTCGGCGGCCAGGCAACCGGGATCTTCCATATAACAGACCTGTACAATAACCGGATACTGAATACCGATCTGGAAGTGCTCAATTTCTCTTTCAACCAGGTAGATTTCGGACGGTTGAACCTATTCAGTGAATGGGACGACGCCCAACAAGATATTCTGTTAATGGGAAGCATTTATAAAACAGACAGTGTCTTTACAGATGTAAACGGCTACATCTATCCTGTGGGTGAAAATGCAGGTCTTTCCCTTCATTTTGATGCGAACGACATTGATATTGCTTTCCTGCAACCTTTTATGGAAAAAGTAGCACAGGATGTAAAAGGAAGAGGTTACGGTCAGGTACATCTATACGGCCCGTTCCATTCGCTGTCCATTGAAGGGGAGGCTTATATAGCGGAAGGAGGGTTGGGAATTGAATTCCTGAACACCTATTATACATTCTCCGATTCTGTACATTTACGTTCCAACGGAGTATTTGGAGAAGGCATCCGGATATACGACCCGTATAATAACTCCGGGATCGTTAATGTAGAAGTTAAATACCAACATTTCAGAGATGTAGAATTCGATGTAAATGTTCAGGTAGCAGATATGCTGGTTTACAATGCCACCGAAGTACATAATCCCGAAATATTCGGTAAAGTATTCGGAAGCGGTACGGCACGTATTTCAGGAAATGAAAAAATCATCGACCTCGATGTAAATATGCGTAGCGAAGCAAAAACGTCCATCACATTTAACTTCATGGGTAGTTCCACAGCTATGGAACACGATTTCATCACATTTGTTAATCACACCCATTTACATCCCGCAGAAGGCAAAGAATTAAAAACGGATTCTATCTATATCCCCCAATCATGGCAGGAAGAAGAGGCCGAAATACGGATGACCTTTCTGGTTGAAATTACGCCCGAAGCACACATTGAAATGATCATAGACGAAATAGCCGGCGATAAAATTGAAGGAAACGGCAGCGGACGTATGGAAGTAGAATGGGGTAACCGGCGCGACCTGCGCATCAACGGTGGGTTTAACATCCTGCGGGGCCAGTACAACTTCAGCCTCCAACAACTCTTTTACCGCAATTTTAAAATCCGCGAAGGTAGTACTGTTACATTCCGGGGAGATCCCATGAACGCCATCCTGGACATAGATGCCATATACAGCCTGACGGCAAATATCGCCGAATTACACCAGTCATTTCTCGAAGAAACCGGACGCAGTAACATACCCGTTAACTGTGTAATGCACGTAGAAGGTGTTATGCAAAACCCAACCATTACTTTCGACCTCGAGTTCCCGAACTCAAACGAAGAAGTACTGCAAATGGCAAAAAGTTACATCGGAACAGACGAAATGATGACCCGCCAGATCATCTATCTATTGATATTGAACAAATTCTACACAATGGATGCAGACAACCGCACAAACGAATTCACAGCCGTAGCCTCTTCCGCCCTATCCTACCAGCTATCCAGCATATTAAACAGCATCACCGATAAAGTACAAATCGGCACCAACATCCAGACCGGACAGGAAGTCGTTACCGATACCGAAGTGGAGATGTTGCTATCCAGCCAGCTATTAAACAACCGCCTGATCTTTAACGGTAACTTTGGTTACAGGAACAACCTGGATCAGGGAAACATCTTTGTTGGCGAATTTGATATAGAATATATGCTCACACGCAGTGGCGAAATACGTGTAAAATTTTATAACCACGCCAACGACATATACCGGTATATGCAACGAAGCCTCACCACACAAGGCCTTGGTTTAATGTACCGCAAAGACTTCAGCCACATATCGGAACTATTCCGCCGCCGGCGCAGATTTACACTCACCCCACCGTCAGGAACAACACCTGTTGTTCCTGAACGCATATCCGAAGATGTTCCCCTCCTGCCTGTAGAAAATGATTAACCCATCACTGCTTTTCTTCCGGCTCGAAATCAAGCGAAATTGAATTAACACAATGCTGTACATTCTTAGGAGTAAAACGCTCTCCTTTAAACACATGTCCGAGGTGTCCGCCACATTCCGCACACACAATCTCAGTACGCCGTCCGTCGGCATCCGGTACATATTTAATAGCCCCGTCTATTTCATCATCAAAACTGGGCCAGCCACATCCCGAATCAAATTTATCTTCCGAACGATATAAAGCCGACCCGCATTGTTTACAATTATATGTACCATTTTCTTTATGTTCATAATACATCCCTGTAAAGGGGCGTTCCGTACCTTTATCTACTATAACTCTCTTTTCTTCTGGTGATAATATCTTCATTTGAATACCGTTTTTAATAACATACGAATCCTGCGGAGTTTGCCCTATCACAGACATACTGCACACCATTACTGTAATAAACAGAAAAATACTTATTCTTTTCATAGTATGAAACAATTAATTAATGTATTGAGTTTCTCTTTTAGAGTAAAAACACAGGCAAGGTTTAATTTATTCACATTTAACAGGATATCTCTTTACATTTTATCATATATGGCTCATTTCAACCCTTTCTTTTTTTAACATATACAGATTCCGACCAACTATTTCCGTATAAAAACAGTGTGCAATACATATTTTTTTTCAAATTTGCAGCATCCTAATTCTGAATCATTTATAAAACAAAATCGCTTATCACACATGAAAAAAGAGATACTGAATAAAAATTTCACCTCTGCCCTTCAAAAAAAAGTTCCGGGCAGGTCACAACTTACCAACATGCTGGCAGAGACACTTAACATAGAAAAAGAAGCCGTTTACCGGCGTTTACGGGGCGAAGTAGCTTTCACATTTACAGAGGTAGCCACACTTGCACAACATTTATGCATCTCACTGGATGAACTAATCGGTATTCAATCCGAAAAAAAAGAAACCTTTCATATTACAGTTAAGTAATTTCAGAAATCCCTCTCCGGAAGATTATATCATGTATGAAAACTATGTACATGTATTAGAGATATTCCAACGTGACCCATCTTTTGCTATTGCGGAAACCTGGACCACACTACCCTTTCCTATCTGCTACAAATACCCCTTGCTTACCCAATTCTATATTTTCAAATGGTACTATCAGGATCATAACCCTATGCCGGCACTCCCTATGGAAGAAATCCATGTAGATAAAGAAATAGTATTATATGGACGTGAGTCGCTGGACATGTTCATGAAAGCCGGCGAAACCCTCTATATTTTTTCCCAGGATCTTTTTGAAAACCTGGTAAAAGACCTTATCTTCTTTTCTGACATCCGCCTGATTAGTAAAGAGAGCATGCAAGGTATAACAAAAGAACTGGAAGAATTCCTGGATTACCTGGAAGAACTAACAATCAGAGGAACATATAAAGAAACAGGAAACAAAATAGGCATCTATATCTCGGAAGTTGAAATAGATACCAATTACAGTTTAATCGAATCCGGAGGAAATTACCTGGCCATGCTTCGTACGTTAGTAATGACCTCAGCCGCGACAACAGACGATATAAGCTATCAACACATGAAGAATTGGTTTACCGCCCTGAAAAGGTTATCCACCCACATCTCCGTCAGCGGAGAAAAAGAACGCATCCAATACTTCAAAGCCCAACGCGAAATCATAAAAAAGTTAAAACAATAAACCTGGCTATAATCTTCCCTCCTGAGCGACTCTCTACACATATCTCTTCATCCTCGTAGAGGGTTATATATCTTAGACCCCAGCAACGCTGGGGGTGGAGAACAGAGTAGGTATTTCAGGCTGGAAGCCCAGCATAGTCATATATAAACTAAAATAATAGGGTTATCTCCGGTTCTTTTTATACTATGCTGCTCCTCCGGAGCGAACTATTTTCTTTATCACCCGAACCCCGGCGTTGCCGGGGCCTAAGATAGGATAGGCCTACGGCCTGAATAAAATGCGTGTAGAGAGCAGCTCCTGAGAGAGGAAATAAAAAAACCAGCACTTTATAATCTTCCGACCATCACCAATTTGCCATCCCGGACTGCTGAGTATTGAGTGCTGGAAGCACGTTCCTTTCTAGCCCAGGGTTTTAACCCAGTCATGTTCAGAAGATTGAAAAGCTGCTGTTGTTAGCTTAGCTAGAAG
>JAJQAZ010000021.1 GCA_021203545.1 Tannerellaceae bacterium
ATTATAAATTATATACTTTTGTAGCAGATTTTGGTGTCACAAGTCCACTTCCGCGGATGCGTGATGAAAAGGGAATCAGGTGAAAATCCTGAACAGACCCGCTGCTGTAAGCTCCACCAAACTCTTTGAACAATACTCATTATCCACTGTTCCGCAAGGAACGGGAAGGAAGTTCAAAGGGGGAGTAAGTCAGAAGACCTGCCAGAGTCGTTTTAGTTGAAAGCTTTCGGGGAATAGAGCTGAAAACATAAAGAAGACTTACTCGTACTTATTTTTACAAAGTATCCGGATTTTTAGTCTTTATGTTTCTAACATTTTCATCATTATCTATTCACTGGTAGTATATCTAAACTTAAGAAATAGCTTCTGTGAGTTTTTAACTATATTACTAATATTGAAAATTTTAAAGCAATGAAGATTAAAAATTATTTTCTTTTTGCAGTTTTAGCGGTATTCGCTACCGGGTTCGTAACTTCATGTAGTGAAAATGATCTTCTTGATGGGGTTGATGATCCTGCCAGGGGAGATAGTACAAAGGATGGATTGACCGATCTTAGCACCACTACCTTTGTTCTTGATTTTGATGGTTATGGTACGGATTATAGTTATCCTGCAGGTAGTGATCCTTATGGAGTAAATGAATACGGTGACAACTTTTATTCCACGTATTCAACACCGTTTATCTATTACACAGATCCCGAATCTCAGCTTAGGTTTGGTATCAATGAAGGAACAGCTACCTGGACAAATCCTCCCTATACTTCTTATGAATATTATTACGGAGGGATTGGTTTGTCAAGGTATAATGATTTAAGTGACGTTACTTATACCAATCAGTTAAGTGTATATGCGGGAGTGAATGGTATACCGGGGCCCGGATATGGTGGATCGGAAGGTTTTGCTGTGGTATTTGGTTATAGTGACCAGAGCAATAATATTGAAGCTCCTTATGTGATTTTTGCGGATAATAAACCGGCCGACTTTGTTTCTATGCAGGTTTGTAATACCGTATATACACGGGATGTAATTCTGAATGGTAATAAAATTGAAAACGGCCAGGCCAATTCTCTACCCAATACAAAAGGCTGGTTTTATATTGATATTACCGGGTATAGATTAAGTGGTGCTCCGGTTACAAGCCGATATTACTTAGCTGATTATGGTAACCAGAGTGGTGAGTTAAATGGTATCCGGGAAGGTTGGAATGAAGTAGATCTTTCTGCTTTTACAAATGTATATAAATTAGAGTTCAGCATGGGTGGTAGCGATAATGACCCTATCTATGGTTTAAATACACCTGCTTATTTCGCAATGGATAACCTGACCTTTAAAAAGTAGAATAAACTCTTTTAAAGATACAGACAGGAGGTATACCTTTAGTAAGTATACCTTCTGTTTATTGGTGAATAATACAAATACATGAAAACAACAAAACAGTTTCTTATTTTTAGGATTTTCTTATTCATTGGTTGTTCTTTCTTCTCCGGCTGCATGGAGTATGGTCCGCTCGAGGAAGAGGACTTCTTTTTGGAATATGTACCGTCGGGGGATGGTGTTTTTATTGTGAACGAAGGTGGTTTCGGATATGGTAACGCCTCTTTATCATATTATACCCCCAGTACAGGAACTATCGAAAATGAAGTGTTTATCCGTGCCAACGGTATTAATCTGGGGGATGTTGCCCAATCCATGAGTATAAAAGACAACCGTGGTTTTGTTGTGGTTAATAATTCGTCGGTTATTTATGCGATTGATCTTCGTACATTCAAAGTCGTAGGGGAAATTGCACCCCTTACTTCGCCCCGTTATATCCATTTTTTTAGTGATACCAAAGCCTATGTAACTGATTTATATGATCCCCGTATTACTATTTTTAACCCCGAAACGTATGAAATTACAGGTCGTATCGACATGCATGGCCATACTTCTACGGAGCAAATGGTACAATATGATAAATATATATTTACCAATTGCTGGTCGTACGACAATAAAATATTAGTGATAGATTCCGAAGCAGATATGTTGGTGGATTCTATTCAGGTGGGTATTCAGCCTACCTCTCTGGTGATTGATAAATACAATAAAATATGGGCTGTGACCGATGGCGGATATGCAGGTAGTCCCTATGGGCACACAGCTCCCTCGCTGTACCGCATTGATGCGGAAACCCGCGAAATAGAAAAAGAATTTAAATTTCGTTTGGGCGAACATCTGTCTGAAATCTGCCTGAATGGTACCCGCGATACCCTCTATTTCATTAATGAGTCTATCTGGCGGATGGATGTAACAGCAGAAGTTTTTCCGGTACGTCCGTTTATTGAATACAGGGGAACTATCTATTACGGGCTGGATGTGAACCCGGTTAATTCGGATATTTACTTGGCGGATGCCATTGATTATGTACAATCAGGCATGGTGTACAGGTATAACGCCGCCGGTGATTTGCTGGATAATTTCCGGGTAGGAATTATTCCCGGCGCTTTTTGCTTCAGATAATAGTTTAATTATTAATATATAGATAAAAATAAAATGAAAAACTCATTGATCAAACGATGGCTTACTACTTGTTCCCTGATACTCCTTAGTGGGGTGTTGTGGATAAGCTGTAACAAAGATGAAGAGATTACCGGTGATACAGGTAGCCTTCCTCCTGTGATTACACTGGATAATAGTTCCGCGCGTTATTCGGTGAAAATAGCAACTCCTTTCTCTATTACTCCGGAGGTTGAAAACGGCGAAGGAGCCATTTATTCCTGGAAATCAGACGGTATGATTATTTCGGACGAAGAGGTGCTGGAACATGTTATTTATGTAGAAGGCGAACACTATTTTACCTTCCGGGTAGACACACGTGCCGGATCGGATGAAGTGGAGATTCTGGTGGATGTGTCGGATAAGGCCTTGCCGTTGATATCGTTTGTGGAGCCTTCCACAGGTTTCCAGGTGGTTGCCGGTAAAGATTATATTTTTACGCCCGATGTGCAAAATGCGGATAATGCCACTTTTCTGTGGATTTTAAATGGGGTAGAAGTGGGTACAGACCAGGCGTATACATTCAATCAGACGGATTTGGGTAATTACACACTTATTTTCAGTGCAAAGAATGAAGATGGAAGCGATGAAGTGAAAATAGATGTGGAGGTGGTAGGTATGTTGCCTCTTTCTATTGTATTTCCCCCTTCCTATATTTATATGGAAGATGCATCCGTAAAAACAGTGGCAGCAGACCGTAAATTGTATTTACAGCCGTATATCTCCCATGCTGATAATCCTTCTTTTAAATGGTTTGTAGATGATGTGGAGCAACCGGTTACCTCCGGAACTTTTGTGTTTACTCCTTCGGCAGAAGGTGCTGTGAATGAAATCCGGGTAGAGGTTACGGAAAATGAAGGTGTAGAGCCTGTACGGTTGAACCGCAATGTAAGTGTTTCGGAAGAGGTAAAGGCCACTTATACATTAACAGTTAAAACATACGGTCCGGAAAGTTCATTAATAAGAAATACTACCGGGAATGCCGGCTGGGAAAAAGTATACGAATTTTTGCCTGCTCCCGGGCAGTTTATTAATAATACTTCCGCAGGTTATATCCTGGATGAAACAACTATGGATAAGGCCATTGCCTATGCGCAAAATAGGCTGTCCGGTCAACTCCATGTTTCGTTAGGAGGTTTTGGTGGTTATCTGATAGTAGGATTCGACCACAGTATTCCCAATAGTGGAGGTGGATATGATTTTAGTATTTTGGGAAATCAGTTTGCAGGAAGTTCCGAACCGGGTATTGTATGGGTGATGCAGGATACCAACGGAAACGGATTGCCCGACGATGAATGGTATGAATTAAAAGGAAGTGAGTATGGTCTGGAGACAACCTGGCACCACTATTCGGTTACTTATTACCGCCCCGAAAGAGAGGGTTATCCGATTCAGTGGAAAGACAACCGGGGCAATTATGGATCGATAGATGCAGTTTATTATGCCCACGGATATTATCCTCTTTGGGTACACGAAGATTCATATACTCTTTACGGCTCCCGTTTGCAGGACAAAACTACCCAGGAAGCGGGTAATGGAATCTGGGTAAATGGTTCGTTCGATTGGGGATATGCGGATAATGCAGGAAGCGATGCCAATGGTTTGTATAACCGTTTCCGTATCAGCGATGCTGTTTATCCGGATGGTAGCCCGGCTAATCTGTCGTTCATTGATTTTGTAAAGGTACACACAGGAGTCAATAAAACAGCCGGTGTTTTGGGAGAGGTGTCAACAGAAGTTTTTGATTTTAGGGATGAACATTTAAAATAATGAAGAAGATACTACTTATATGTGTCGTTGCTTTACTGGCGGTAGGCTGTAGTGACGATGAGGCGGCAGGTGTGGAATATAACGGAGCCGGCAATTATATCATCACCCTGGATGTAATAAAGGATGGGGTAACCTGGCCGGCATACATTGCAGATAAAGAATTGGTGGTAACAGTGCCTCCCGGACAGGATCTGGGCAATTCGACAGCCCGGGTATTGGTGTCCGAAAATGCGGTAATCTCTCCCGATCCGGCGGAAGAGACCGACTGGAATAAGGAACATACATTTACTGTAACAGCTTATAACGGAGATACACGGGTATATACCTACCGGGTAGAATATTCGGAGCATCCCAAATCCGGTGATGTATGGTTAACTACACAGCAGGAGGTGGATAACTTTATACATACGGATATTACTTTTATAGAAGGGAATCTGACGATTGGTACAGAAGATGGAACCGGATTGATTGAAAATCTGATTGGGTTGAGTAACTTAGAACAGGTAAGCGGTATGTTATCTATCCATTCTTCGTATACCGGTAATGACCTATCCGGACTGGAAGGTATTACTTCGCTGGGAGCAATTAAAATCGGGGATATTTTAACACCTTCTGCTATCCCGGCATTAACAAAAATAGATCTTCCGGCTTTACATAACGTAAGTGGTACTATTTTTCTTTCCTTATCTTCGCTTGATACATTGGCATTAGACGGATTAACTACGATAGGTGGTTCTTTATATATCCGTTCTGAAGCACTGGCCGAATGTACTATGCCTCTACTTGAAACGGTAGCCGGCGAAATAAGCATAGAAGAAACAGGGATAGAATTACTCGATTTTTCCGCGTTGAAAACAATTGGGGGCAACCTGTTGCTTTCTTCTCTGGAGGGTATACGGGTGTGCCGTTTTCCGGAATTAGAATTGATCCGGAATCTGACTATAGAAGGCTGTGAATCGCTTGAAAATATTGAGTTTGGCCGCGTTGAAAGGGCGAAAAATCTGCAGTTAAGGGATATGCGTTCTCTTACTAATCTGCACTTTCCTTTACTGGTTACTATTGAAAAAAATGCCTATATAAGTGGTTATAGCAGTTCTTTAACAGAACTGGATGGATTGCCGGCATTGGAGGCAGTTGGAGGTGAACTGTGTGTGAGATATTTCACACAATTGAATGGATTAACGGGGCTAAAGAATTTGAAGCAGGTTGGTTCTATGCAATTAGAAAACCTTGTGGGATGGCGTGATGAATTAGATGTTTCTAAAATAGATTTTAATGGAGGATTATTATCATTCAATACCAAAATTTCTTCTATACGGGGGGGCGATCTCTTTAATGGTTCTATTACTGTTAATTATATTAATGGAAATCACATACCCGAATTTTATGGCTTTAAAAGATTGAATGGTACTTTAACTATCAGCAAATTTAGTAGCGGTGATTATAGTCTGATTCTGAATGATATGGAGTACATAGAAAATCTTTTTATTGATGGCTGTTCTTATCTGAAACATATGGAAACTCCGCAATTGAAAGAGATTGGAGATACGCTATTGATTAATCATGGCCGTATGTATGCTGATTTTCCGGCTCTGGAAAAGATCGGAAAGAAGCTGGATATGAATCATGCAAATGTAAGGAATCTGACGGGTGTAAATTTCCCCCGGCTAAAGGAAGTAGGGTATAACTCTCTTTCCGCTGAAAATTGTCTGGAGTTGCTTCTTTCCGGATATGATATTGAGTTTCCGGAGTTGCAATCGGTACATGGTTCGATTGCTTTCTCTACGGGAGTAGCAGCCTATACTACACTAAACTCTTTGGCCTGCCCACAGCTCCGGGAGATAAATGGCGATTTGACTATTTCCGCAGGGCATGATAACACAGCACTTACCCTTTTGAATTTTGGCAACCTGCAAAAAACAACGGGTGTAATTACGATTAATCAACTGGCGGCTGTTACAGACTTTTCTACATTTTACGGAGTCATACCTAACCTGGATGCCACACAATGGAAGCTTACCGGGTGCGGTACTAATCCTACCTGGGAAGAGATGATGGAACAACTGAATAAATGAATAATAAAATATGAGAAATAGGATAGATTGGGTATTTAGAATGGAGAATACCCTACCAATATTTTTAGTTTGTAGCCTGTTGGCAGGTTGTTTGATGGCTTGTGGTGATGATGATCCTGTAGAACCGGATTTTTCCGGATCGGATAATTATATCCTCTCTTTTCAGGTGGAAAAAGACGGAGTTAGCTGGCCGGCGGTTCTTTCCGGAACCGGTATAATTATGCGTGTACCTGTAAGTATTGATTTAAAAGGAGCGAAAGCACAGGTTGTGCTGTCCGAACACACCACTATTTCGCCCAATCCGGAGGAGATTACGGACTGGTCCGCAGAATGGCAGTTTTTAGTGACTTCTTATCAGCAGGAAGACCGTGTATATAAATATTCAATTCAATATTCGGAAATAACTACATCCGGGGATGTGGTGCTGGCAACACAGGAAGATGTAGATAACTTCGCAGCTACCGGAGTACGCAAAATCTATGGTAACCTGACGGTTGGTACTGATGTGGAGAGCAGCCCGGTAGAAAATCTGGATGGATTGGCTCAACTGGAAGAGGTAACGGGTACGGTACGTATTTTAGGTTCGTATACGGGCAGTGATCTGTCCGGATTGAAGAACCTGCAAATTGCGGGGAATATTATCATGGGGGAATTGCAAACCGTTTCATTGAATACTTCTTTGCAAACAATAGTTTTACCTGCCTTAAAAGAGATTAAAGGAGATTTTTTTGTCCATAGTGAGGTTGTGGAAAAGTTGGAGTTTGAATCGCTGTTGTCAGTAGGTGGAGCATTCTTTTTCAAATCAGGCCGGATTAATGATATTGTAATCCCTTCTTTGCGGTTTATAGGAGGCGATCTGATTGTATCAGGCACTAACGGGGAAAATACAATAGAATATTTTTATGCACCGGCTTTAGTAACCCTGGGCGGATCATTTTCTATTTCAGAAATCCCCTCTTTAACAGGGATAGGATTTACCGGCCTGCAGACAGCTGGAGATATCTCCTTTACAAACCTACCGCTTTTATCCGGTATTGTAATGAATCAACTGGAATCCGTAAATAACATAACAGTTAAAGAGTGTACGGTGATACAGAGTATCAATTTTCCTTCTCTTTATAGTTGTGGAACCATTGATCTGCATGTTTGCAAATCTCTTTATAGTATCGTATTTGATGAATTGGTAGAGTGCCGGGGAGATATTATTATGAATAGCATTCCCGCATTAAAGGATTTGTCTGGTTTTGGTAAACTTGAACGAATTGCAGGCGAACTGAATCTGTACAATCTTGTACTTATTAAAAATCTGGAGGGAATGGCTGCTTTGAAAAGTGTGCCGGTTGTTACACTGGGCTTTTTATCAAATCTGGAAGAGCTGGATCTGTCCGGAATTGAAATGAACTCTCTGACCATGACTTATAGTAAATCGCCTGCTGTGATTAAAGGCCCGGATGTTTTTAATGGTTCTATCTCGATTACCTATTATAATAATTATGGGGGAGAGATGAGTACTTTTGAGGGTTTCCGTATTTTTAACGGCTCTCTGACTCTGACCAGTCCTGCTACACGGGTACGGGATGTGCTTTCATTGCCGGAACTGGAATATATCACTAATCTGACTTTGACAAACAGTACATATCTGGAAGAGATTAATGCCCCTAAATTGAAAGAGATAGGAGAGACTCTATCTATTATGGGAGGTAAAATGTTGGTTGATTTCCCGGCTTTGGAACGTGTAGGTGACCAATTGTCTATATTTACAGTAACAAATATGAGAGGAGTACACTTTCCGGAATTGGTGTCAGTTGGCTCTTTAAGTTGTGGCTTAGGTGCTTATGATGTGGAATTTCCTGAATTACAGGAGGTAAACGGTGATATTAGTTTTTATGTATCAAGCGCGACTACGTCTAAAAGTATACAAAGTCCGTCTTTAAAATCAGTTTCCGGGAATCTTAAGATAGGTTTAGATGGTTCCAATAATACAATAGAGGATTTGAATTTTGGTTCATTGAATAAGGTACAAGGAAATATTGTTATACAACGGTTAAGTGCTTTATATAACTTTTCAACCTTTTCGGAAGTAATTAAAAATTTATCGGAAAGTCAGTGGAGCGTCACTGGTTGTGGTTATAATCCTACCTGGCAGCAAATGAAAGACGGAGACCATACAGGTAGTACCGGTTTATGAAAAAAATAATTTATCTTATAGAAATGATCCTTTCGACTGCGCCCTTTCTGTGGGGGCAGTCGGACTCTCCCGGATGGGAAGTAACTATCCGGGATATTCCTGTATATGGACACCGCCCGTTGCAGGAGATAGGAACCCAGAAAACGGTATTAGACTCTGTGGCTTTACGTGAAAATGTAACCAACAGCCTGGCAGATGTGCTATCCCGTCAAAGTTCTATTTTTATCAAATCGTATGGCAGGGCTACCATTTCTACGGCTTCGTTCCGGGGTACAGCCCCTTCTCATACGCAGGTAACATGGAATGGAATGAAACTAAACTCCCCGATGCTGGGTATGGTGGATTTTTCTTTGTTACCCTCTTATTTTATTGACGATGCCCGGTTGTATCACGGAGCCAGTTCGGTAGGAGTTACAGGTGGAGGGCTTGGAGGAGCTATTACGCTGGGATCGTCCCGGCCTGTGGAGGATGGGGTAGATATACGGTTTATACAGGGTATCAGTAGTTATCGTACTTTTGATGAGTTTTTTCGTATTACCTATGGCAGTAATAGCCTGAAAGGCTCTACCCGGGTATATTATGCTACCTCTGAAAATGATTTCAAATATACCAATTACAGGAAGAAAGCCTATAAATATGAGGATAACGAAATTGTAGGGTGGAGTTATCCGGAAGAAAAGAATAAAAACGGTTCGTTTAAGGATTTCCATGTATTGCAGGATCTGTTTTATACCGGCCGGGATGGTAGCCGGTATAGTGTATCGGCCTGGTATATGAATTCAAAGCGGGGAGTGCCCATGTTAAATGTAGATCACCAGGATGAAAATAATTCCAAAAATGAACAGAATGAAGAGACAATCCGGACTACTTTCTCATGGGAAAAACTATTACCGGATTTAAAGCTTTCGGCAGATGCCGGCTATACCTATACAGACCTGCGTTATGTGTACCTGAACGATATCGGGTTGGAGCAACTGGCAGAGATGATCCATTCGAAAAGTTTTGTACATACAGGTTATGCCAAAATAAATGCTGAATATTATACGGGTGATAAATGGTCGTTTACCGGAAACGTGGGGGGACACCAGCATTTTGTAAAAAGTATGGATAGGGCTATTATTACTACAGACGGTAATAAAGCGATTATCGGCTATGATAAAGCCCGGCTTGAACTTTCTGCGTTTCTTTCAGCCAAATATCGTCCGGTACCACGGGTTGGACTGGCGGTGAGCCTGCGGGAAGAGATGTATGGAGATAATTTCACACCCCTGATCCCTGCTCTTTTTGCCGAGTATTTCCTGACACGAAGCGGAAATCTGTTGTTAAAATCGTCCTTTGCCCGCAATTACAGGTATCCTTCCCTGAATGACCTTTATTTTATGCCCGGGGGAAATGATAGCCTGCGTACGGAAAAAGGCTATACTTACGATATAGGATTGGAGTTTAACCTGAAAAAAGAACGTGTAGACCTGAAAGCCGAAGTAACAGGCTATGATTCGTATATCCGCGACTGGATTATCTGGCTTCCCACTTTTAAAGGGTTTTGGTCGCCCCGGAATGTGAAAAAGGTACATGCATATGGAGTAGAAGTAAAAGGCAATGTTGTGTATCGCCCGGCTCCCGGATGGCATATCAATTTAATTGGTAATTATGCTGTTACCCGTTCCATTAATCATGGAGACCCGATGAACTGGGCCGACGAATCTATTGGAAAACAGTTGGTATATATCCCTAAATATAATGGTGCCCTTACCGGATTGGTTTCATGGAAAAGCTGGACTTTTATTTATAAATGGAATTATTATAGCCGTCGCTATACTACTTCCAGTAATGAAACGGCCACTAAAATCGGATTATTGGGAGCCTACTACATGAATGATGTTTCACTGGAAAAACGTTTTTCTACCACCTGGGCAGGTGTTTCAATGAAATTTACAATCAATAATCTGTTAAATGAAGAGTATGAATCTGTATTGTCCCGCCCTATGGCCGGAATAAATTATGGCTTCTTTCTGGAGATTACCCCTAAATTCAGCAAGTGATATAAGGGATTTTTATTGCTCTCACTTTGTTTACGAATCAGCAGCTTGCCACGGCCAGGTAGCAGCGTTATATTGGGCAATTTGACACTTAGATATAAAAAGATGCTTTGGGATGACATTTTAATGTAAAATTGTGAAAAATAAAAACAGTGTCTGATGCCTTAAATTCACTGTCAGGAGGTACGGAAGAAATGTACAGTGTACTCTCTGCTCCGGCTACGTGTAACGGATGCTCCGGTTACGTGTAACTGGTAATACGTTTACGGGGAAGCCGGGACATCCGTTACACGTAACCGGAGCATCGTGTAGGCGTAACCGGGGTGAAGGGAATATTAAAATAGGAAATCGGTGCGATTTTAAGGTTGAATCAGACTGTTTTGGGGGTATTTTTCATCTGGTTTACCAATTTTTGTGAACGAACGGGAAGTGTCATTTTTCCGGTTTTGTTTGGTTATTACTTACATCTTTTGAAAATGTTCAGGCAGGAAGTAAAAATAACCCGGCTAACAGTAACTGAAATAAAAGAAAAGATGACAACCTGTATTTTCTTAACTCCGCGAGAATCCAAAATTTGAAAACACTTTCGTGCAGGGAGCCATACATGAGATTCTGAGAAGGTTTATTCTGATAGATTGATATTTTACAAAATGTCAATTCGTTCTTTTGATTTAATGGTGTCTTGAAGTGGAAAATATAAAGGTTGTCTGAAAAGTCTTACTTTTTAAACAACCTTTATATTCTCTTTATGTTCAGGAAAACGTTAGTCGAGTTTTTCGTTCACCCAATCTTTGGCCTGGTGATATTTTTCTTTGATCGTATCACCGTCTTCTTCCGCCTTTTCTTTTACCACGTTGCCGGCATGTTCTGTTTTTCTGTCATTCTCGTTCTGCCAGTCTTTGGCATCCGCTTTAGTTTTATCCGCTTCCATTTTTGCTTTGTCTTTAGCAATTTGTGCGTCGTCCTGTAAACGGTCTTTTACAGTATAATCGTTATCATTTATTCTATCGTTCATAATTATAACTCTTTAGTTTAACTTCTTGCTTTCTAAACTTCCCGATCGAAAAGTTGTTTAACCATTTAAAAGTTTTTTATCTTTACACCCGCAAAAACAATCTTTTTTATGTCTTTAAAACGTTTTGGGGTATCGCTGGAGGAGGAAATACTGGATTCGCTGGATCAGTATGTAGCAGAGAATGGGTATGCAAACCGTTCCCAGGCTATCCGTTTTTTGATTGAAAAGAATGTGGCCGAAAAGAAATGGCAATGCAATCATATTGTTGCCGGAACCATTGTATTGATGTACGACCAGGACCGGAAAGACCTGGTGAGCCGTACTTCACTTATCCAACAGCAATACAAAGATGTGATCCTATCTTCTTCACAATATTACCTCAATGAAAATTTCTGTCTTCACATTGTAACAGTCATGGGTACTGCTTTTCGATTAACGGAACTATCTGATAAACTGACTACTATCAAAGGGATTAAGCACGGAAAACTGGTGATGAGCCGGGCAGACTAATTATTTTTTTTGTCCTAATCGTAGCACAAAATTAAAAAAACGTGTTACTTTTGTGCCGAAGAATCGAAAACTAATTGAATAACTAATGAAGAGAAACCTTTTCTTAACTGCAATTCTATTAACAGGCTCTTACTTCTCCAAAGCAGAGGAGGCTCCCCTTGACAGTACTGTACATCTGCAGGGGGTGGTAGTAACAGCAAACAAAATTAATGTCAACCGGAATAGTGTACCTTTATCTATTTCGGTAATTGACCGTGAACAGATCGAAGCCAGCAGCGAATCCGCTCTGCTGCCGGTTTTATCCCAACATGTGCCCGGCCTGTTTGTCACAGCCAAAGGTATCACCGGTTTTGGAGTAAATGCCGGTTCCGGTGGTACGGTGAATATCCGTGGAGTAGGGCAGGGAAATAAAGTATTGATGTTATTTGACGGACAACCTCAATGGGCCGGTATTTTTGGCCATTCGCTACCCGATACCTATGTAGCATCGGATGTAGAGAAAGTAGAAGTAATCCGGGGCCGGGTTCACTTTTATATGGCTCGAATGCAATGGAAGGTGTAGTTAATATCATTACCCGCAACCAGCATCAGGACGGACGCCGTACACAGGCACGTATGCTGTGGGGTTCGTATGGTACCCAAAAGTATATGGTGAATAACGGATACAAAACAGGCAAATTCAGCAGTTTTGTTTCTGTAAATCATGACCGTACAGACGGGCACCGTCCCAATAACTCATTCCACATTACCAACGGTTTTGGTAAAGTAGGATATGAGATTAATGATAATCTGAAAGCTACGGCTGATGTGAGTGTTGCTAAATTTTTTACCCAGAATCCGGGACATATAAATGATCCCATAATTGATAATCTGATAAATGTAGTAAGAGGAACTACATCTTTTGCCATCGAGAATAATTACGGGAAAACGAGTGGAGCAATCCGCGCATTTTTCAACTGGGGGCACCACAATATCGATGATGGCTACAGTCCGGGAGAAACTCCACAGGAAAATTTATTTAAATCAAACGATCGTAATACTGGTATTTTACTTTACCAATCGTTCCGGTTACTGCCCGGCAATAACTTCACTGTAGGGGTGGATTATAAGAACTGGGGCGGACATGCCTGGGGAACAGTACCAGATATAGATAAAAGCATCAACGAAGTGGCTGGCTATCTTATTATGCAACAGGATTTATTTGAAAAAGTAAGCCTGAATGCCGGTATACGTTATGAACACAATGAGGTATATGGTGGCGAATGGGTTCCGCAGGTAGGTTTAACTTATAGACCTATCGAAACAAATGTGATTAAAGCTTCTCTATCTAAAGGATTCAGAAGCCCGAACCTGCGGGAAATGTATATGTTTCCACCACAGAATCCGGATCTGAACCCTGAAAGTATGTTGAATTATGAAGTTTCTGTGGGACAGTCTTTTCTGGAAGGTAAACTTTATGCGGAATTGACAGGCTTTTTCATTGATGGAAAAGATATGATCATGAATAGAGCTGTTGAAAGTGGACGTCTAAATATTAATACTGGTAGGTTTATCAATAAAGGTATTAAGTTTGAAACACGTTGGCATATTTTGAATAATCTTGATCTTGATATGAATTATAGTTATCTACATACTAGTAAACCGATCAATTATGCACCCAAGCATAAGTTTGTAGCCAATGCGACTTATCGTCCGGGTAGGTTTACTATCAATATGAACTTACAATCTGTTTATGGATTTTATCCTGATAATATAGCTATAGATTTTGATGCAGTAGATGTAACTCCGGAAACAGAAGATTTCACCACTTTAAATGCAAAAGTGGCTTACCTGATCGGGAATCGTGATAAAGGAATCAATCTTTTTGTAAAAGGTGAAAACCTGACGGCTACCCGTTATCAGTACATGGATGGATACCCCATGCCGAAAGCAGTTTTCATGGCAGGGTTTGACATCACATTCTAAAGCACACACTGGTTTACAATTAATATTTATAGAAAGGAGGCTGTAGGGATACATCCTCCTTTTATTTATTATCGTAGTGCCCTATAGCAGAGATTATAATGACAATTATTTCCTCGTCTTTAATCTGGTAAATTAACCGGTGTTTTTGTGTGATTCTTCTCGACCAATAGCCTTTAAGGTTATACCTTAACATTTCCGGCTTTCCGGTTCCGGTTGTAGGATGTTCTTCTAATTCTTTAATCAGAGAGACAATTTTTTTTAAGATACTTTTGTCTCCTGTTTTTGCATGTTCATTTAGATGTGCTAATGCTTCATCTGTAAATTGAACCAGGTAACTCATAAATCAAATTTTTTTTTCAAATCATCGGAAGACATTTCTGTAAGGTTTCCTTTCTCTGCACTTTCTGTTCCTTTCTTAACGATTTCCATATTTTTAGGATCGTCAAACCAGGGATCGTTCGTTGGACTCGGATTCTGTGAAATTGAAATTTCTACAGAATTAGCCTGCTGAATAAGGAGGTTTTCTATATATGCTTTTAAACTGGTACCAGCTTCAGCAGCTAATATAGATAACTTCCGGATACTCTCCATAGGCAGATCTATGTTCTTCCTCTGTTTCTGTTTAATTACTATTCCCATAAATTACACTAACCCTTAATTATACAAATACAAATATATACGTGTCTCTTATGAACATCT
>JAJQAZ010000099.1 GCA_021203545.1 Tannerellaceae bacterium
CTAAATAACAGGATTATAGAGTATTTAAAGAAAAACAAAGAAAGGAGGATAAATAGTTGAAAATCAACTATTTATCCTCCTTAGAGGTTCCTTCCGGATTCGAACCGGAGTCGACGGTTTTGCAGACCGGTGCCTAACCACTCGGCCAAGGAACCATTTTGCTTGTTTGCGAGTGCAAAGTAAATCGTTTTTTTGAATTATGCAAGTGTCGGACGGGTTTTGTTTGTCCTTTTATTCTGTGAGGAGTCTTTCCATTTCTTTTTCAGTGAGTTGGAAACGGGATTCTTCTTGTAATATGATGGCATCGGAGATGTCCTGCTTTTGCCGTTGGATGTTCAGGATTTTTTCTTCGAGGGTTCCGGCTGTGATGAAACGGTATACGAAGACAGCATGTTTTTGTCCGATGCGGTGAGCACGGCTGATAGCCTGTTCTTCTGCTGCCAGGTTCCACCAGGGGTCGAGAATAAAGACATAATCGGCTTCGGTCAGGTTGAGGCCTACACCACCGGCTTTTAAAGAAATCAGGAAGAATTGGCATTCGGGATCTGTTGAGAAATGGCGGATTACCTCTTCCCGGTTGGTAGTGCTGCCGGTAAGCATGGCATACTCCCAGTTGCGTTTATCCATTTCGGCAGCTACCAGATTGAGATAGCTTACATAATCGGAGAAAAGTAATACCTTATGGCGGGTACTGATTAGTTCTTCCAGCATGCGGAAAATCTCCCGGAATTTACCGGAGCTGAACGGATAGTCCGGATCTGCCAGACGGGGGTGGTTGGCAATCTGCCGCAGGCGGATAATCGCCTGCAGAGAACCAAATGTTTCACGCCGGTCATACTCCTGTAGCAGTTGTTTTTCTAGAATATGGTTACGTGCTTTGGAAAGTTCCTCTTCGTACATGCTTTCCTGTTCGGGATCGGCTTCGCAGATAATCAGTTCATCTGTTCGCTCGGGCAGGTCGTTCAATACTTCTTCTTTGGTACGGCGCAGGATAAACGGCTGAATCAGTTTCCGCAACGATTCGCTGTGCAGTCCGTTGATATCTGTTGTGATGGGGCGTATGAAATAGTTATAAAAAGTACTATGATCGCCTAATAGTCCGGGGTTGATGACAGACATCAGCGACCAGAGATCGCTAAGCGAATTCTCGATCGGTGTACCGGAAAGGGCAATAAAATGGTTACCTTCTATCAGGCATACCGCTTTATATATCTGTGAGTCGCGGTTCTTGAAGCTTTGGGACTCGTCGAACACTACCATTCCGAACCGGCAATTCTTTAAAAAATCAATATCGTTGCGGAGGGTTTGGTAGGTAGTGATTATTACTTCCCAACGCATCAGAGCCGGACGCATGGCAGTACGGGTCGGACCGGTATATTCGGTAACGGTCAATGAAGGAGCAAATTTCCGTAGTTCGTTCCGCCAGTTGTGTACAACAGATGCCGGAGCTACGATCAGGCAAGTGGCAAAACATTCTTCTTTCCGCTCTTCTTCTCTATCTGCCAGTGCAAACATATCGGATTGAACAGGAAGGGTAGGAGAGTTTTCATCTTCATTAAACCGTTTTGTTTCCTCTTTGTATCTGAGCAACAGCGCGATTGTCTGGATTGTTTTTCCGAGCCCCATATCGTCAGCCAGGCAGGCACCCATACGGCTATGGTATAGGTTGTAGAGCCACCGGTAACCTGTTAGCTGGTATTCGCGCAATGTAGCTTTTAGTTTTTCCGGTACCGGAGCTTCGGTTGAATCTTCCGGCATACGGGTTCCGGTTTCTTCCTCCAGAATAGAGAACTGGTTACGCTGCAGGAGTAGCTGGTCTTTGTTCTTTTTACCAAACAACATAATAGCCGAGTAACGGCTGAACCACTCTTCGGGAATGATAAAAATACTGTTCTCCCCGAACCGATATTCCCTTTCGCCGGAAAGAATGTTTTTCCAGAGATCCTGAAAGGGGATAACCTGTCCGTCGTCCAGTATAATATTTGCTTTTAACCGGAACCAATCATTAGTTGCCTGCTCTTGGTAATCCAGCTGCCAGTCGCCGGTATAATACTGTTCCGGCAACTTGTCCTGTACAATGGCAACTCCTTTCTTTTGCAATACCTCGTGGTGCGTACGTATCCATTCGATTACCGCCGGCCATGTGTTTTGCGGAACTAATTTAAAATAATCGGGTTGTTCTTCGGAAAGTCCTTCCCGCAACAACCAATGATACATTTTTTCTTCCCACCGGTGGTCGCGGTCGGTTTTATAAAAGCGATATTGTTCATCGTCCTCTTCCAGTTCTACAATTGCTGTTTTCAGGGAAGAGAAACGGATCGTGCGGTTGTTGTAACGAAAACGGAGTTCTATCAGTGGAGCACCGGATATATCTTTCTCAAGTAACAGCACCGGAGTCTTTTCTCCTTCCCGTTCCAGTATTTCAAATCCTTCGGCCTCTATATTTTCATTTCCTATGTTTTTCAGAATAAATTTCCGGAAATACTCTTTTTCGTTTTGCCGGGGGATCAGAATATCTTCTTTATCCAGAAAGGGTTTGATCCGGATACCATTAAATCCTTCCGGCAGGCTGTACAGTTCGTTTTCGATCAATATCATACCCGGTTCAAGGGTTACAATACTCAACTCGCTGCGTGACGGAACTATCTCTTTCCCATTTCTGGAAAGAGTGAGCTGGTAACGGATGTATTCTTCCGTACGGTAAAATCCTGTAACTACTTTCAGGGGGGCGTTTACAAACCGGATGCGATCGCTTTTGTGGGGATTATCAAAATGACTTTTTTTCAGATAAAGCGGTAATCCGGATTCATGGAGTTGTTTCAGAATTTTGGCTACTACCTGTCCGGTAAATATCCGGATACGTTTCAATAACTCTTCGTCGGTATTGAGGGTAAAATCCCGTTCTGTTTTGTATTTCTTTCCGCCATATGTTTTATAAAGGGAGGCTGTTTCAAGTTTGCGGCATGCGGTAAGTATCTGTTTTTCCTTTGCCGTAGCCGGCTGATCGTTGGTAAACAGGCCCAGATAACTGTAAAAATCTCCACTATCCGTTACCCGTACGGGTACAATCGTGTAATAATAAGTCCACTTTGTTTCGGGTACCAATAAAAAGATCAACTGTTCCTTCATTTACCGGTTTCTGAAAGTTACTCTGCGATTCATGATAAAATTAACGCCCCCATAAATAAACAGACCGAGAAACTGGGCAAAATATTCATTCAGGTTTACCACTTCTACCATGCTGTAAAGAAACAGGAACTGTGCGCTGTAAGCGAGGGCAAAAGAGAAAATGAACAGGGGAACCTCGCGTTGAAAAGCTCCCTGGCCGGATGAAAATATCCAGTATTTGCTCCAGAAAAAATTATTTATCAGAGCTGCTATATAGGCTGTTATGTTCGAAATCTGATATCCATAACCCAATACCTCCATTATTATAAAAACAACGACAGCAGTTATCAGAGCATTTAGAGATCCGATCAGTATAAACCGTAAAATACGAGTCGATTCTTTCAGCATTTACTTTATCAATGTTGTCTTCGGGTACAAATAAACACATTTTTCTTTTGCAAAATTAATTTTTCCCTCTATATTTGCACCGCAATTGAGCAAAAACAAGGTGACAGGGGTCGCTTTTTTATTGTATTGAAGGCCCGGGTGGCGGAATTGGTAGACGCGCTCGTTTCAGGTGCGAGTGTCTTTACGGACGTGCAGGTTCGAGTCCTGTTCCGGGCACAATTTTAGCAAATATTGCGCAGGTGGTGAAATTGGTAGACACGCTACTTTGAGGGGGTAGTGCCGGTTCCGGCGTGTGAGTTCGAGTCTCATCCTGCGCACAATACAAAAAGGTATCTTTTTAAGATGCCTTTTTGTGTTTTTATAACAACCCTAAAAGGTATAGCTGTCAGATTAAAGCTAAGATTTCAATTTGAATATCATGTGCAAAGGGCTGAAAGCCTGATCGATTCTGGCCCAGGAATTCAACCCTGGGTATGATTTATTATTTTAACTCCTTTGGGTGCCTGGATATCGGATTTGATTTTTCCGTCGGACTGTCGTACATGTTTTACTTTCAGTATACCCATAGGAGTAGGGTAGGTACCTTCTGCAAACTGAAGGTCTCCCAGGTTGGGGGATATCTGTATTGTTTTGCAACCCGGTTCTATAATTTTGATACCTAACACATATTCGCTTAGCCATGCAGTGGGGCCGGACGCCCAACCATGACATAAACTATGGCGCAGACCTTTATAACAGTAATCGCCATATTCAGCATGGATATCTACCTTTCCCGGCTGGGGTATTTCGTCTATCGGCGAAGCATTTTTAAGCCAGTTGATATCAAAATCTTCCCAGAAGGTGGTAGCACCAACGCTTAACATTCCACCCCAATACTGCCGGATAGATTCTAAAGCGGTATCATAATTAGCCGCTTTTGCTAATGCCTGAAGCATATAGTAACCATAAAAGGTAGAGAAATCATGCACTCCGTTAGTTATAATTATTTCATTTGCTTTTTGGCTATCTATTAATCCGGATAATCCGAGCAAGGCACCTGCCTGTTTGGAACCGTTGGGTTCGGGTATATGTCGTTGTAAACGGGTAATTGCCAGTTCGCATTCGCCGGCTATCTCTTTCTCGTTCAGAACCGAACATAGATATTTACCGTCGGTTAAAGCCCATATCATCAATGCCTGTAGTCCGGCATGCACAGCCTGAGGATTTCCACTGGAAGGCCAGTCCAGAAAACGGACACCGTTGAGTTGTTCTTGGCCTTCCCCGTCAATCATCGAAATAAGCTGGCGAAGAAGAGGAATCAGGTAATCCTTCTGCTGTTTCAGATAGTTTATGTCTCCATGATGTAAAAACCAATCTTTGTGTGTAATGATCCACCACAAAGAATAAGAGCTGTGCCCATTCATCCAGTTAGGCAGAGGGGTATTATCCCTGGCCAGATCAAGGGACCGGACCACTGCTTCGTTATAACCAAATACGGAATTTACCGTAGCTACTTCGGGGTGTATATCTCCTATCCACACCAATCGATCCCGTTTGATGCCGTCCCATAAATAATCCTGTAAATTCAGGTGTACAGTATAGGCTCCTGTCATCCATATTTGGTTCAATAGTTCGTCGTTACTATGGAACGAGCCCAGATAAGGGATATCCTGATAGACCGATTTTGCACGTATTTCATTGATTTGTATCTGTGTATTGGGATCAATCAGGTCTAACCGGATAAAACGGAATCCCGTATTTCCAAACTCTACTTTTCCCCATTGGGGTACATCCAATAGCAGGTCTCTTATGGAGTGATCGTTTGTCGCCCCTTTTTCGCCAACATCAGCCATTGTTTCACTGACAGACTCACCAAATCGGATGCGGAATTTTGCCGGTTTACCCGTTGATATATGTCCGGCGACAATTTGAATACCTCCATGCAATTCTTTGCCAAAATCCAGAATTATATAAGGAGTATCCGTATCGCTGCTCTTAAATAAACAGATGTTTTTATTGGCCAGATCTGCCTGCCCGGTTCCTTCCAGAAGTAAACATTGTTCGTTTGTGATCTGTGAACCGTCTTTAGCTTCTTTCCCTATAATCCGGGTAGGAGAGAGGTAAGTAGTAGTAAGTTGTGCTTTGCTCATTCCTGAAACAGAGAGTAGCAAAAGCAAAAGAACAACTAATTTTCTTTGTTTTTCTATAGGTACCATAAGTTTGTGAAATATAGGAATTGAGAATTTGATATCCATTATAAAGCACAACAAATGTATAGGAATAAACCGGAAAACCTACTTTGTAATTTGATTTTTAAACTTTTATTTTTGACAAAACATTTTTTGATTAATAGGTTGTAAAACATAAAAACAAAGCAATACCAGTTCGTACCAGTTTGGCGAAATATTTATATATTTGTCCCAACAAACCTGCGGAAGAATTACCAATGTAAATATATAACTACTTAAAATCAGAGACAATGAGAACACTATTAACGACCCTGGCAATTTCGGCAATTGTATCTGTTGCAGGTGCACAGAAGCCGGCTGTTCGACTAACGGTTGATGCCTCGCGGCAGATTGCGACTGCTTCTCCTCTCTTTAACGGTACGAATATTGAGGATATTAATAATCAGACCAATGGGGGGGGATATTTAGTCAGTTGCTGCATGGAGAAGCCTTTGAGGAGAATATCGAAACCGATTTTCTGAATCTTGACAGAGCGGATTATTCTAAAATCTATGTAATGCTGGACGAGAGGCGTATTCCGCATCTGATTACCCAATCTGATGTGTATAACCGGGTAAACTGGAATAACCTGGGTGAGAAATATGATTTTCACTCCAAAGATATTTATAACGCGAACCGGTTTCATCTCCGCATGTGATATCCGGTTATCGTTTCCCGACCCGTTTTATGGTCTTTGACTCTATTCCGGCCCCTATTCAGCAGATTATGCTGGAACGTATAAACGGGAATGAACAGATCAGCAAATTCTGGTCTAAACTGACCGGCGGAGATGTACGGTACGATTATAAACTGGTGCGCGACGGAAAGGCATATATGGGACGGCAAACACAAGCTATTCATTTTATAAGTGGAAGTGGCGAAGTAGGAATAACCAACCATGGACTTTACCGTATGGGAATTCATTTTGAATCAGGAAAACTGTATGACGGTATATTGAGAGTGAAGGCGGATAAACCGGCTACCCTATATATATCTTTACGAAACGAAGAGGGAAAAGTTCTGGCTGAAAAGCCCTATCAGATTAAAGGAGATGGGACCTATGAGAAGGTGGAGTTTGAGCTAACTCCCAATGGTACCGCTCTGGAAGGTAGTTTCGGCATTTCGTTGAAGTCTCCCGGGCAGATAGAACTTGGTTTTGCTTTTCTTCAACCCGGAGAGTGGGGACGTGTAAACGGTTATCCTTTGCGTAAAACATTTGTGGATGCTCTTAAAAAGCAGGGTATAACAGCTATTCGTTACAATGGTTCTATGGTAGATGTGGGAGCAGATACCTATAATTATCGCTGGAAAAAGATGTTAGGCCCTATCGACGAACGGCGTGTTACTTACCGCAGTGGGTTTAGTCCGTATGCTACACACAGTTTTGCTTTTGTGGAAATGCTTCAACTGGCGGAAGTGATTAATGCGGAGTGTATTATAGGGATGAGCATGGACGAAACATCGGAAGACATCCGTGATTTTGTGGAGTATGTAAATGGGCCGGTAACCTCTAAATGGGGATCTTTGCGTGCACAACACGGTCATCCGGAACCTTATAACCTGAAATATATACAGGTGGATAATGAGCGTACAATGACTCCCGGCTATCTGGAATGTATGAAGAAGTTTGCCCTTGCCGCATGGGAGGCTGATCCGGAGATGACTATCATGACTTCCCTGAATATTGGTACAGATAAGGGAAGTTATGCGCGTGGTACGCGTGAGTATGAACTGTCTGCCCAAATGGTACAATGGTTTATAGAGCAGGGAAAACCGGATAAAGTAGCCTGGGATCCTCATTATGGAGGCTGGCTTGGTTTTGCTACGGATCCCGGCTTTACACATGAAATGGGTATTGACCTGCAGGAAGATCTGGCAAAAGATTTCCCGGGCTTTAAACTAAATCTGCATCCTATGGAAGAGAACGGTAGCCGTTGTGACTGGGACAGAGGTCTAGCGCATGCGCACAACTGGAATAAATTACAACGCTATGCGGATCATTTTCAGATGTTGGGTACTGCTAATACATTTCAACCACACGGATTACATTATATGTGGGATCAGGGTCGTATCCATTATAACGCACATTCAATCTGGTTTCAACCCTCGGCTTATATAGATGAAGAAATGAGCAGGAACTGGTTACCCAACGTGATGCAAACCGGTAGCAGTGACGAAAAAATACTGGATATTACTGCAAAAATGGATGAGTCCGGAAAAACACTTGCTATTTATGTAGCTAATCTTTCGGATCAACCCCAAACTGCAATCCTTGATATTACTGATTTTAATCATAAAGGAAAAGCACAGGTATGGACTATTGGAGGTTGTGCTTTGGATGAGACCAATACGGATACAAATATGTTTAATGTTGTTCCTAAAACTTCCCGGGCGAATCTGGCACGCAAAAATGCGAAATATACATTTCCTAAATACTCTTATACGATTATAACCCTTTCCAGATAGTATATATTAAAGTATAGGGAACGCAGATTTCGCAGAAAAGCGCAGACTTATGCAGATTTTATTTTTCTTTGTAAGTCTGCTTTTTTATGTTCTGTTATGTTATTTTTTTGATCTGTCTTAATGATATTACAGGGATTTGCGGATGATGAGTTTCCAGGGATTTTCGATTGTTTCGATTGTTTTTTTATTAATCAATAAACCCATTGTTTTTCCCATGAGTCTGAAGTCGGAAGTTAAGGTGGTAATTCCTCCTTTCAGGATTTCTTTGAGTAGGGTATCGTTATATGAAATGATACCGTACTCTTTTCCCGGGGTGAAGTTCTGTTTTTCAGCCTGCTTTAACAGGTCTACCAGATCCCGGTCGTTTACGAGAATAAACAGATCGTGTTTTTTTATTTTCCGGTCTTTAAGAGTGGTGAGGTATTCGCAGGCAAAGCCGTTTTCAGCACTAAACCGTTGAAGGCCTATGTAACGTTCGTAAGGTTCTTTGTCCTCACTTTGCACCATGATTATCTTTTTATACTTTTTGATGTGCGGGAGTCCTAAGTTGAGAGCTTCGTAAGTATCCTTTTCAAAATTCTGTGCAACAGACGAATATTTCCCGGTGAGTTCCGGATGAAAATGGTCTAAAAGGAATACTCTGCCGGACAATTGTTGCAAAAGCGGATCAATGCCCTGGAATTTGCCGGACATAATCACATACGTTGTGTATTTATTATTTGCATCGTTGATCAGCCGTTCAAATACTTTCCGGTTGTAATTATGAAAATAGAGATCTACCGTATCTGTTTTTCCGATCGTTTCCATAAACGAATTGTAGAGATCCTCTTTAAACTCTGTAAACTCATTGAAAAGAAGAAATATATTATTCCTGGCCGGAATCCTGGTATTCACTATGTAGTATCCTACTCCCGGAGTAGAATCAATGATTCCTCTGGATTTCAACTCACTTATACCAGCAAAAACAGTATCCCGGGAAAGGTTATAGGTTTTCCGGAATTCATTAATAGAAGGTATCCAGTCGCCCTTTTTGAGTTTCCCTTCGTTGATACCGTCTATGATGTGATTGACAATTAGTTTATACTTAGACTCGTTTGTTTTCACTGCCGTATAATTTTTGAAACAAATATATTGATTTGTTTTTTATCAGCCAACAGGTTCGTACCAGTTGTTATTCTTTCCCGGATTAAGAACAATTGTAGAAAAATTGGACACCAATGTCAAAAAAATGGACATTTAAAATTCTAATTGTGGTTGATAATCCTCTGATTATAAATGGTGTTTATGGTTTGGCACACTATTTGAATAAAATTGATATGTATATTTATAATAGTATTCATATCAACTGATCAGTTATGTTTGTAAGACGTCTGAAAAAAGTAAATACCTGCGGATCGTGAATCTGACAGGCTTGTCTGTGATGTTCTCCTGCCTGTTGCTTACTACCGGTTATATAAAAAAAGAATTATCTTACGACCGTTTTCACGAAAATGCGGACCGTATTGTACGATTGGCTATGCAGGTGGGTACTGATCCGGTGGACGGCCGCATCTATGGGTTTCAGAAAGATAGTCCTCTGATTTCGGATATACCGGGGATTGAGGATGTGGTTTTACTGGAATATATAGATACGGGAGTACTGGTAAAAGACGGACAATCCCAAATAATTAATAACTTCTTTTTTGCCGGTTCAAACTTCTTTGATGTATTTAGTTTCCCGTTACTGGAAGGAGATAAAAGCAGTGTGTTAGATGCACCCGAAAAAGCAGTTATAAGCGAAAGTTATGCCCGGCAACTGTTTGGGGAAAGCTCTCCCATTGGAAAAGAAATTCATTTATCAGGTCGTAGATTCCCGGAGAAAACCGTTTTCATAAGTGGCGTGTTTGCTGATTTCCCGGAAACATCTCATTTCCATACGGACCTGATTGTTCATCTCCGGGAGAATGAATCTTTCTGGTCGTACGTCTACCTCTTACTCCATCTCAATTCAGATGTGAATGTTGTAAAAAATGCCGTTGGTGCTAAAATGGAAGAGTATTACAAAGAAAGTCCGCAAAAAATTTCACCCTATATGATGCCGCTGACTGATATTCACCTGCATGGGCGTATGCTCCGGGAATTAGAACCCAACGGCAATATCTACTATATCTATTTGATTGTAGGTGCCAACCTGCTTTTATTACTGATTGTATTGCTCAATCTTTGGCTGAATGCCGGGCTGATTTTTTCTTTTAATCGAAAGTACTATCAGTTACTTCGCCTGAATGGTGCATCATCGTCGGTAGTAATAAAAGATGAGAATTTGCTGGCCTTTGTATTAGGACTTGCCGCTATCCTGTTGGGTGGCCTGATTACATTTGTTGCCTTTCCCCGGACAGGTCTGGTATCTGTACTGTCTGTTGGGGAATTTATTTTAGTATGTGTTGTATTTCTGGTCATGGTTACCGGAGTATCTTTAATTCCCGTTATTACCCGTTTACCGGCAACTATGTTCAGAAGTTTCCGGAACGAAGTAAAGCCCGCTGACTTCACCTTATCCAAGGTAAAATATCTGTTGATTGCACAGTATAGTATGGTCATGTTTATTGTAATCATCAGTTTTGGTATTACCAAACAGATCAAAATGATTAATACCTCGCAGGTAGGAGGAGGGCAGGATTCGATCCTTGTAATGAAAGAACAGCCGGAAATTATTAAACAAAGATATGATCTGCTAAAAGCAGAATTAATAAAGTATCCGGAAATAAAAATGGTAACATCAGCAATGCAGTTACCAGGTTCAGCCATACGCGACGGCATATTTGTGCGAACAGAAGAGGAGAGTGAAAATGAAAGCCGGTTTCTGCCGCTCCTGGTGGTAGGAAATGATTTTTTGCCCTTTTTTAATATTAAACCTATAGCCGGAACTGTTTTCAGGGAAACCACCCGGTCCTTTAAAGAGGAAGAGACCCTGTTGATCGATGTAATGAGTGGTAAACCGGTATCCGGATTAATAGAAGAATATGTAATCAATCTGAAGGCCTCGCAACTGCTGGGCTTTCCCTCACCCGAAGAAGCTGTAGGAAAACAGTTGCATTTAGATCATAAAGGCAATGGTGTTGGCTATATAAACAAAGGGATAATAGTAGGAGTAACGGATGAGTTTAATTATACAACCACTTTCGAAGAATCGGTCCCTTTGATCATCCTGCAACGTAAAATGTTTCAGCAATGTTTTATGGTTCAACTGGCTTCCGGGCAAAAACAGCAGGCCCTTGAAACGTTTAATGCGGTATGGAATAAAGTAAACCCTGATTATCCGGCAGAATACACCTTCCTGCAGGATGTATACAGCTGTATCTATTACAACGAGCTGAATGCCGAAGCCCTGACCCGGCTCTTCTCCCTGTTATGCCTTATCATAGCTAATCTGGGATTGATTATAATCATGACATTTGTTATCAAACGGAAAACCAAAGAAATAGGTATCCGTAAAGTCAACGGAGCCACATCCGGCGATATCATCCGGATGCTCAACAACCGCTTTATTCTTTGGATTGGAGTTGCTTTTATAATAGCCATACCTGCCTCATGGTATGTAATGAACCAGTGGTTACAGAACTTTGCCCGCAAAACATCTTTAGATTGGTGGATATTTGCCCTGTCGGGATTATTGGTATTCCTGTTGTCTGCCATATCTATCTCCTGGCAAAGCTGGTACGCAGCCAACCTAAATCCGGTAAAATCTTTGAAGACAGAATAGATTAGATGATAAAAGAATATAAGGATAGAAGAATATATTTGTTCCCGGACTTGATCCGGGACCGCATGACAACTGCCGGTTTGTATATTTTTAATAATAAACCATGCTATTAGTTTTTTTGCGGTTCCGTGTCAGAAGACTGTAAAAACTAAAACAGTTAACCTGGGGTATCGTTACACTGTACCCCAGGCTATTTCCTGATTTCTTAAAGGAATAAAAACAGATGGTCACTTAGAATTTATAAGCTTCTCCGGCACAGGAACAAGTAACTTTTACTTTAGCACTTCTACCACTTTACCGATCATATCGACAATTGTGTTTTCAGTTTGTGCGGTATAAATATTGCTATCCACTTCGTACGCTTTGTCTGTTGCGATAGCCTGTTGTACAGCTGATTTCGCCAGCGGATGTACTGCAACTTTTTTTCCGGATGCGGCTCCTGCAAAGTCAAATAGCATACCGCCTACACAATGACCGATCAGTATTTTATCTTTTTGCCCGAAAGTGGCAATTACCTGCATCATATCCTGATTATAGGGTGCGGAGGCATTTTCGCTGAATACCGGCATGGCATCCCCACAGGCAAAGACCAACGCGTCAAACTGATCTTCATTTCCTTTCAGATTTGCAATCACATCATCTACCCGGATCGCTATACCGGAGTTTGTACTGATCTCCTTAGTTTCTGCCACAGCAAACACTTTGTAAGAGATTCCATTTTCGTAAAAAGCTTCCAGATACTGGAATAAACCTGATCCGTTTACCGGATTCACTGCAATAATCGCTACATTCTTTTCCATAACGTAAAACATTAATAATGAATAATACTTTAATAAAGTAAGTTTGTTACTTTTGTGAGTAAAAGTAGTCGCTTCGAATATCCTGTACAAGAACGGAAACGAAGTATAGTTGGTAACAAACAGGTAACTATTGTTGAGTATGAATGAAATAGGAAATGCAAAAAAAATACAAAATTTTCATCAGGAAGGAATCTGCCCTATACGTAACATTCTTAGCCGTATCGGGGATAAATGGTCTATGTTGATATTGGTAACATTGAATACAAATGGTATCATGCGGTTTAACGAAATACACAGGTCGCTGGGCGATATCTCACACCGGATGCTTACCATTACCCTGCGCACCCTGGAAGAGGACGGATTAGTAGCCCGTAAATTATATGCCGAAGTACCGCCCCGTGTAGAGTATCGCCTTACCGATATGGGGCATAGTCTGATCCCGCATCTCGAAACCCTCATCAATTGGGCGGTGGAGCACTCCGAAATAATCATGCAACGCAAAAAAGAATCCCAATAACCTACCGTGGCCCTTCGGGTGAATCAGATTTTTCTATTTATAATCAGTGGTAGCCGGAAAGGTTATGGGCCGTCAAGGTGTTGAGTGATAGGGTTCAACCCACTGTCGGACTTGCAAATAATATACAAAACTGTGCATAAACATTAGAGTGTTGTTGGGGGCTAAGATTAGCTTACGGCCTGAATAAGATGTGTATGCAGGATTGGTAATCTTTTCCGATCAAAAGATTATTAAAACAGAATAAATTAAATAACCGTTTAATCAGGACAGGAATTGATTAGTGTAAAATAAATTTACTAATATACAGTTACTTATACACCTGAATATTATGCAGCAAAGCATTATTGTAAATACATCTCACCCGGTTCCCGGATCATAGCTTTTGAAAGTTCCCAAAAAGACAGAACCCCGGTACTGGTATGCCGGACTCCAGAAAACAAATATGTAGTAATTGCCGGAAACTTCAATGACGAATCTAAAGAAATAACGATTAAACTGGGACCCCGATATCTGAACGTCCTACCCGAACCCCATTCGTTTAATACGTTTGGCGGGAAGCTTATTATATAATCCTGTAATCCGTTGAAATATTCATTTTGACAAATTGTTATCTAAACCCTTTGAGAATTCGTTATTCCGTACCAACCTCCGGGTGGGTTATGAAAAAACGATTCTCGCGGGGTTTAGCTTTTTCAACCTGTAAAGAGTAGGAACTCACCGGAAGCAAAAAGAAACCCGGTAGGCAAAAAGGTCTGCGGAAAGTTAGTTTGCGTGTTACCGGAAAGAGTTCGAATTTGTCTTTTTGTTAGTTTACAAACAGTTGCTTTCAGAGATCAACCAGCGTTCCAAAAATCAAAATATACCTGCAAAATAGCTTTTTTACCCTCTTTTTACTTAATTAGTGATATTTGTAAGGGCTAAAATGTCTTTTTTGTAGTGGTTTTTTGTCCTGAAAGATCATCTTCCATGACTTTTTATTCCGTTCTTCATAACTTTTCAGGTATACTTTCAATGACTTTTTGCCCCAGGTCTCCATGACTTTTTTTGACGGTTACAATGACTTTTTTCCGGGTAAATTATTTTATAGCTTCCGGAAAGTGATTTCCAAAGATTTTCAATGTTAGCAGAAACCCCAATAAAGAATCAAAGTGTAAGCAAAAGAGATTATGTAGATGTTAAAAAAAGAGTTATGTGTCTAATGAATAACATCAAATTTAAATAAGATATATTGAATGAAATAAATTATAT
>JAJQAZ010000145.1 GCA_021203545.1 Tannerellaceae bacterium
ACACTAAGTTTTTTAATCTGTTACATAAATGTCAAATGGCTTTATTTGCAATCCCATACATATAGTATAAGTTTTAGTAAGAAGGATTATAAATCCTAAGATTTGTTTGTCGGGGAGTATAACTCCCCTCCGTCCAGAGAGTTACGGCTTGTAAGCCCGAGGGGCTTGAATGTGAATAACCGCGGGTGAAACCCGTGGCAGAAAGCGATTCTACTGTATGAACTCCGAAGCGGGTTCAACCTTTTCAGGGTTGTTATGGAGAGCATTTCTGCCTACCCCGGGTTGCACCCGGGGTTATTCAAATTTTACCCTCTTCGGGGTAATCAGTTACAAGTTGTAACTTTATCAAAGAACGAGGAGAGTTTTTATATAGCCTCTCAAGAGGGAAGATTGATATTGTTTCCCTCCGTTCACGTATGATCATCAGATCATCACTTTTCCCTTCAACCAAAACCAGAATCCTATTTGTTAAGAATGGAAATAAGGCATATCAAATACTTCGCGGATTACTTTATCCAATTCATCATGTGTGTCCATGGTTGTGCCGATATATTGAGGCAGGTTTTCTTTGGTTTTCCAAAACAGAGAGGCTACATCTCCGGTATATCCTAACAGGTGATCGGTCGATATCGTATAAGTACCTTTTACATCATTATCATTCCAGCGGTAGATAGATACAAATTCTACTTCTATTCCCGGCTCTACATAACAAATCAGTTTAATATGTCCTTTATCGAGTGTGTGATTATATCCACTATCCATTTTTTCACCACAAAATCCTTTTAATAACAGGATATCTTTTAAATATTCTACTTCCATATTGAATCGTTTTTCTTTAGTTATAGAACAAGGGAGAGAAAGAAGTTGTTTTTTACTTTTCATTCAGGTTCGCTGAATCTACCCGGGTGCCACCTGCATGGCACAAGTGTACCCATTAGCATGGCACTGGAATGCCACCTGCATGGCACAAGCGTACCTATTAGCATGGCACTGCAGTGCCATTACAATAGGACACAGGTTCTTCAATAGTAAACGCATAACACGACTATAAGATAAACATATCTGGTACAAAATCCTGTCATAAGGGTATATAAATCTGTCATTACAGGATTTTGCCCTCTCCGTAACTCTTTTATAATCCCCCGGTTTATGCTTTTCACCGTTTTTTTGTCCTGAACTAAAATTAAACAGGGTATGATCAGAATGAAAAAACTATTCTTTTTTATGGCTATTGCACTCCTTTTTTTGCCGGGGTAGTGAAGTGGTAGCTTCCGGCCGTAAAATCAATTTTGATAAAGGATGGAAATTCCATCCGGGCAGTGCTCCCAATGCGGAGCAGCCGGAATACAATGATAGTAAATGGCGAATACAGGATTTACCACACGATTGGAGTGTAGAACCGTTGCCGGCCCAAAAAGAAGGAATAACCACAGGACCATTCTCGCGCATGAGCGAAGCCGGCGATGATACACGCTCTATGGGCGGAGGCGGCTGGGATGTAGGGCATACATTGGGTGGAGAGGGCTGGTACAGAAAAGTCTTTACCATTCCAAAAGAAGAGGCCGGTAAACGCTTTAGTCTCTATTTTGAAGGTGTACATAGTCAATCCGAAGTATGGATCAACGGAAAAAAATACATTATAACCCGTATGGATACACCCCTTACAAAATAGATATAACAGATTTTTGCCATACACCCGGTATGGAAAACATCATAGCCGTAAAGGCAGTAAACGACGGAAAAAACAGCCGTTGGTATACCGGCTCCGGAATCTACCGCCATGTATGGCTGCTTAAAACAGATCCTCTTCATCTGGATGAGTGGGATACTTTTATCAATGCTTCCGAACTACGGGGTAAAGATGCAGTGATCCATTTTTCAACGATTATACATAATAAAAATAGACAGACACAGAAGGGAGATTTGCAGATAAAAATAATCTCGCCGTCCGGAAATGAAGTTTATTCAACCAGTCAGCCGTTTAATGTATCCCCTTCGGGCGAAACTCCTCTTTCCGGTTCTTTTCTTCTTAAAAAACCGGAATTATGGTCGGTTGATAATCCCGTATTGTATACAGCCGAAATCTCTCTTTCGTCTGGCCAGAGTGACAAGGATAAAATAGCCATACCCTTTGGGATTCGTACAATTTCGGTTTCGGCTGAACAGGGCTTCCTGCTTAACGGCGAGCCTGTTAAGTTAAAAGGCGGATGCCTTCACCATGATAATGGATTATTGGGGGCGGCCGCCATAGACCGGGCCGAGGAACGAAAAGCCGAGCTATTAAAAGCCAACGGATACAATGCCGTAAGAAGTTCGCATAATTTGCCTTCGGAACATTTTCTGGATGCGTGCGACCGTTTGGGTTTATTGGTTATTAACGAAGCGTTCGACCAATGGCTTAGGCCCAAACGTCCGAACGACTATCACCGGTTTTTTGAAGAGTGGAGCGAAACAGACTTTGTTACGATGCTCCGCCGGGATAGAAATCATCCTTCTATCGTCATGTGGAGTATCGGCAATGAGATACCCGACCGTGCGGATGCGGCAGGAGAGGAGATAGCCAAACGATTGGCCGGCTACGCCCGGCAATATGATGGTACCCGCTTTACAACAGCAGGTGTAAATGAATTTTGGGATAATCGTCATTACACCTGGGAAAACGATGCGGCGCGGGCATTCCGGAACATAGATGTTGACGGCTATAACTATATGTGGAAAGAGTATGAAAACGATCATGTCAGAGATCCCGGGCGTGTGATGTATGGTAGTGAATCGGTACCGAAAGAAGCTCATATTAACTGGAATCTGATAGATAAACATTCGTATCTGATCGGCGATTTTGTGTGGACGGCTATTGATTATCTGGGAGAAGCCGGACTGGCCCATACCCTGGAACTGGCACCGGGCGAGCGTAGTCCGCAGTTTATGGACTGGCCGTGGTACAATGCCTGGTGTGGCGATATTGATTTTTGTGGGGATAAAAAGCCGCAATCCTATTACCGGGATATTATATGGCACAGGCGGGATATTTTCATGGCAGTACAGGCTCCTGTGGCAGAAGGAAAAAGGGAGGATATTAATTTCTGGGGATGGAAGAACGAGCTGCTAAGCTGGAATTGGGAATGCCTGGAAGGACAGTCCATGAAAGTAAATGTTTACAGCCGTTCGCCCAAAGTAAAATTATACCTCAATGATAAATTAATAGCCGAGAAAGAGACGGGGAAAGAAGATTATACGGCTGTATTCGAAGTTCCTTATCAACCGGGAGTACTGAAAGCGGTTCATCTGGATAAAGGAAAAGAGATAGGTTCTGTGGTGTTAACAACTAGCGGAAAACCGGCAGCTATCCGTTTGGTAGCGGATAAACTCCACCTTCAGGCTTCTAAAAATGACCTGGCGTATGTGAAGATCGAAGTAGTAGATGAAAACGGAAATGTAGTTCCGGATGCAGATATTCCGGTAACAATTGAATGTTCCGGAAAGGGCACTGTACTGGCCGGAGGGAATGCTGCCCCGGATGATATGGAAAGTTTCCGCTCATTAACTCCCAAAACATTCCGTGGCCGGGCCATTGCCATTGTGCAACCCAATGAAGAACCGGGAGATATTACCCTGACAGTCTCAGCCGGAGGACTCCAACAATCGTCCGTTATTATAAAAACGCATTAGTCCCCCTCAACTGTTCGGCGTAGCGTCTCGCTACGTCGTTGTAAAAAGTGAGGCTCCAGCCTCATGTGAAGCAGGAGCTTCACCCATTTTAGCGACATAGCGAGGACGCTATGCCGAACGAAAGTGATCCGAACGAAAGGCACAGATTTAAATCTGTGCCAGCGTGGGGCCGGTGTGGGACAATAAAGGAATTAATTATAATCTTAAAACTAATTATCATGAAAGAAAAAAACGATTTGTACTTTTTTTAATGAGTTTATTACTTCTGTGCGCAGGCTTTGTGCAGGCACAGGAACAAACGATGCGGGGAAAGATTATGGATGAAAGGTCCCGCGAACCACTAATCGGGGTATCTATTATGGAAGCAGGAACCACCAATGGAACTATTACCGATATAGATGGAAACTTTTCGCTCACCATTTCGCCGGAGGCTATCTTACAAGTCTCTTATATCGGGTATGCCACTCAACAAATTGCGGTAAACGGACGAGTCTCCATTGAACTATTTTTAAGGGAAGATACCCAATCGCTGGACGAAGTAATTGTGGTAGGATATGGAGCCCAGAAGAAAGCAACCTTGTCCGGTGCAGTTACCAGTATAAGCGGTGCCGAACTGACCAAAGCACCTGTTACCAATGTAAGCCAGGGGATTGCCGGACGCATTCCGGGAGTTGTAGCGATCTCCAATACCGGCGAACCCGGATATGATGGGGCAACCATACGGATCCGGGGTGTTAATACGTTTGGTAAAGCCGACCCGCTGGTGGTGGTAGACGGTGTACCGTGGCGGTCGCTTGAACGGATTGACCCCAGTACCATAGAGAGTATATCGGTTATGAAAGATGCTTCGGCGGCTATTTATGGCGCACAGGCGGCTAATGGGGTGATATTAATTACAACCAAACGGGGAAAACAGGGTAAACCAACAATCAATGCCTCCTACAATTATGGAGGAGCCCGCCCCACAGTCGTGCCTAAAATGGCTAATGCCGCCGAATACGGTATTTTACTGAACGAGATTGACCGGTATGGTGGCCTTCCTGAACGCTACACATCTGAGGAAATACAAAAATACAGGGATGGTTCTGATCCGTGGGGATATCCGGATACGGATTGGTTTAAAGAAACATTGAAAAACTGGTCTCCACAGATGAATGGAAACATTACGATTGATGGAGGTACCGAAACTGTAAATTATTTTGTGAGTGCATCGGCAAAAACGCAGGATGGCCTTTACCGGAATAGCGGAACCAAATACAGGCAATATGATTTAAAAATGAATCTGGATATTAAGGTAAATAATTATGTAGACCTTTATATCAATGCAACCGGACGTATGGAAGACCGGGAATTCCCGACCCGTTCGTCAGAAAATATCTTCCGGATGCTGATGCGGTCCAAACCCAATATGCCGGCGTACTGGCCAAACGGATTACCCGGACCCGACATTGAATTTGGAGACAATCCGGTAGTGATTGCTACAAATGCAACCGGCTATGACCGGGATAAATGGTATACTCTGAATTCTGATTTTGGGATTAATATCAAAGTTCCCTGGGTAGAAGGACTTTCGTTTAAAGGGAATGCCTCTCTAGATAAAGCAATCCGTTTCCGTAAAATATGGCAAACACCGTGGTATCTGTATACATGGGATGGCTCGTCGTATGAAGACAATGGCGAACCCTTGCTGGTAGAAGGGAAAAAAGGTTTCAGCGACCCGAGGCTTTCGCAATCTACAGAGAATACCCATAATATATTGCTAAGCGGATTACTGAATTACAATAGAACCTTTCAGGATGATCATGCGGTAAATTTAATGGTAGGGGTAGAACGTATTTATGGGCAGGGAGATTCGTTTGATGCGTACCGCCGTTACTTTATCTCAACCGCGATCGACCAGATGTTTGCCGGCGGACAGGACGAGATCAGTAATGGTGGTTCGGCCTGGAGGGAGGCACGGTTAAACTATTTCGGCAGGGCCAACTATAGTTATAAATCCAAATACCTGGCGGAATTTGTATGGCGTTACCAGGGTTCGTACATTTTTGAACAAAGGAACCGTTTCGGCTTTTTCCCGGGTGTCTCTCTGGGATATGTGATCTCTGAAGAAAACTTCTGGCCGGATGCCCTTCCGTTTATCAACTTTGCTAAAATAAGGGGTTCCTGGGGGCAGACCGGAAACGATATGATCGATCCGTATCAATATCTGGCGGCTTATTCTTTCAACGACCTGATGTATATCAATAACGGAGGGGCCACAATCAACCAGGCATTAAAAGAGGGAGTAGCACCCAATGAGGGAGTGACATGGGAAACGGCTATTCAACGGAATATCGGGGTAGACCTACAGTTTCTGGATGGTAAATTTGCTTTTACAATGGATTATTTCCATAATAAACGGAAAAATATATTGTGGAAACGGAATGCTTCTGTTCCTAATACGACCGGGTTAAGCCTGCCGGACGAGAATCTGGGAGAAGTACAAAACCAGGGTATCGACTTTAATCTGGATTACCGGGGCCGGGCGAACGATTTTACCTATACGATCGGCTTCAACGGAGTGTGGTCTAAAAACAAAATCCTCTTCTGGGATGAAGCACCGGGAGCACCCGGTTACCAGCAGTCAACAGGCCGGCCTATTGACTCCGGACTCTATTATAACGCGATAGGCATATTCAGGGATCAGGCTCATGTAGACTCTTATCCTCATTTGGAGGGAGCACGTCCGGGAGATATTATATTTGAAGATTACAACGAAGATGGCGTTATTGACGGAAACGACCGCGTAAGGCAGCATAAAAGCCGGACTCCTGTATTTACAGGAGGAGTAACAGTGGATCTGGCCTATAAAGGATTTGACCTTTCTATTCTTTTCCAGGGAGCTGTAGGTGGAGTATTTTACCAGGAAACGGAATCGGGTGAGTTTGGGAATTTTCTGAAAAGTTTCTATGATAACCGTTGGACAGAGGAGAATCCGGATGCCGTGTTTCCACGTACTTATAACCGTTCCAACGAATATTGGGTGAACCAGCAAAATACATTCTGGTTGCATAAAACAGATTATATCCGTCTGAAAAACATTGAGCTGGGCTATACGTTGCCTAAAACAATTACCAACCCGTGTAAAATTGAACGGTTACGTTTCTATGTGAGTGGTTTTAACCTTTTAACGATCAGTCCCGATATGAAAGATTATGATCCGGAAAACACAAGTGGACGCGGATATAATCATCCACTGAATAAAGTATTTAATGTAGGCGTAAACTTAACTTTTTAAAATCGAATGTTATGAATAAAATAAAAAACATATCTATTGTTAGTCGCTCTTTTAACTTCCTGTAGTGACTTTCTGGCTTTGGATCCGCTTGACCGTTATTCGGATGCAGCCGTATGGACCGATACCGAATTGGTTACCTCTTTTGTGAATAACATCTATCTGGGCCAGCAATATGGATTTCATGCTGCTATGCTCTCTTCTCTCTGTGATGAGGCGATGGAGGTCTGGGCATGGGAGAGCCAGCCGGTTGTACAGAGCGAGATAAACCCCAGTTACCTGGGAATCCTTGGACCTGACTTCTGGATTGTTAGCTTCAGGAACATTACCTGGAATAACCTGTATAAAAATATCCGCGCCTGTAATATCTTTTTTGAGAATATAGAGAAATATGGATTGGAGGGGGATGAGATAGACCGGTTGACTGGGGAGGTTTATTTCCTGCGTGGTTACTTTTATTATTGGCTGATGAGTTTCTGGGGAGGCGTTCCTCTGATTGATCATGCTTATACTCCAACAGATGAATTTTTGGTAGAACGTAATACACTGGAGGAAACCGTTCAGTTTATTGTGGATGACCTGGATGCAGCTGCCCGTTTACTGCCATTGACCGGCGACAAAGCGCGCGCTACCAAAGGGGCTGCACTTGGGTTTAAAGCACGTGTATTACTATACGCTGCGAGCGATCTGTTTAACTCTAACGGATCCTGGGCTCCGGGATATAGCCGGACGGAACTAATCAGTTATACCGGTGGAGATAGAACCGCACGCTGGCAGGCGGCCAAAACGGCTGCTAAAGAGGTGATGGAGTTGAATATCTATGACCTGTATGGTGGAACAGCTATGAGGCCGGTAGAAGAGGCAATCGAAAACTATGCCAATATTTTCCTGAATCATGGAACAGAAGAGGATATTATGTTCTCTTACTATGATAATGTAAACAACAACGAATGGGATTCTCCGAGCCCCGGTTTGTTTAATGGACCGAATGGTTACCATAATTGGGGAGGCAATACTCCCCTGGGACAGATGGTTGATTCGTATGAAATGATCGATGGTACTCAGTTTGACTGGAATAATCCTGTCCACCGGGCCAATCCGTACGAAAACCGGTATCCCCGTTTCTATGCTACCGTCCTTTACAATGGTTCGAAATGGCGTGAACGCCCGGATGATGTAATAGGTTCCGATCCGGAAGGCATTGTTCAAACCGGGTTTTACGAAAATGCCGATGGTTCTTATACTGCCGGCCTGGATACCCGCCAGGGGCCTGTTGAAGACTGGAACGGAACCTATACCGGTTACTATATGCGGAAATTTATTGATCCTTCTATCGACCACCAATATGAACGGCAAAAATTACCCTGGCGGCAAATGCGTTATGCTGAAATAATATTGAACTATGCAGAAGCCTGTCTGGAACTGAGAGAAGAGGACGAAGCACGAACATGGCTGAACCGGATTCGTGCTCGTGCAGGAATGCCCGGAATCCCGGCAAGCGAAACAGGCCAAGCCTTGAAAGAACGCTATCGAAATGAGCGAAAGATAGAATTGGCTTATGAACAACACCGTTATTTCGATATCCGCCGTTGGATGATCGCCCCTGAAGTAATTAAAAACGCCAGGGGAGTAGATATCCGGTATCCGTACGGTAGCCATATACCAACCTATTCAATCATAGAAGTTCAGGACCGTAGCTGGAACAACAAAGTATATCTTTTACCAATCCTTCTGGACGAAATGAACAGAAACGAACTCCTGGTTCAGAATCCGGGGTATTGATCTTTTAATAAAAAATAGTAGTTCCCGTGCTTGACACGGGAACTACTTAATATATTTCATGGATCACTTCATCTTCTCTTTCGAAATCAGCAGAGAAATATACATAGGAAAAGTCTGTTCCGGCAGGGCCTTCTCCGTTATTATAACCAATTCTAAAAGAACCATCATCTGTAATGATATCTTTTGTTATTTTCAATGAGCCCAGTTGGTATATCTTTCATAGCCCTCCGGACTATCGAAAGCATCCTCACTTCGTTTATTTATGAAGTTTGCTTTAAACCAGTCTGATAATTTAGAAGTGGCATCAGCAAATCTTTTGGATTTATTTATTATCTCTCCGCTTTTGTCAACATAGTGGGTACTAAATTCCGTGTTGTACAAGGGACCTAAATATTCTCCCATATTTACAATGGATATATCTATGATCTCTCGTTTTCGCCATAATTTGCGTTGTATGTAAATACCTTTGTGATCGTAGCCATCCGAAATATCAGCAAGGAAAAGTGGAGTGGTACTGAAATAAAAATGGAGAAATTTTCCCTGCCTTTGGATAGCATCCTGAAGGGTCAATTCTCCAAAATGTCTGATACCGTCTTCAAAATACCAGGCATAAATATACAATTGTAATTCAGAATGGACAAAGTTCAGCAGTTGTTCCAGGTTGCTTACTGACCAATAAGATGTATATTGGGTGTATTTTTGTTTTACGCGGGGCTTTTCGCAAGGTGTCAACGGATCGGATATAAGCTTTCCGGTTGGTGTGTACCTGATATCCATGGACATTAATTCGGATTTTTCACCACATTCAGTACATGTTGTCTGGATTCTGATTTCTTTTATTTTATCCGGATTGTTCAGATGCATATAGTGAGCCTGTACATTGAACCACTCATTTTTACAGGAACATCTTTCCTGCCAGGGATAAAAATCCTGAATAAGATCATACCAATCGTTGACGCTGTCTAATAACAAATAGCTCTCATTATTGCGAGTTGTTAATAATGCTACACCTTCGTCTTTCATGGCACGTATCATGAAAGTCTCTTCTTCATTTTCCGTTGCAATACGTTTTGTTAATTTCTGTATTTTTACTATATTTTTGATTGTAAGGTTAGTAATTCGGACAGTAAATGTACTAAATATATTTTTATCTTTGCAACTTTAAACGAAAATGTATTTTATGTCAGCAGGTTATACGGATAGATTTGGGCTACATATTGAAGAGGCCCGGCAGAGGTTGAATGGTATTGTAATGGAAACGCCTCTTCAGTATCTCAACTCTTTATCACACTATTTTGGTGCAAATATTTATCTGAAACGGGAAGATTTGCAGGTTGTCAGGTCTTATAAACTCCGTGGCGCTTATAATATGATTAGCAGCCTTTCACGTGAGGTGTTGGATAAAGGTGTTGTTTGTGCAAGTGCCGGGAACCATGCACAGGGATTTGCATTCAGTTGTAACCGGTTAGGTGTGAAGGGAGTGGTGTTTATGCCAAAAATTACTCCCCGGCAGAAGATTAAACAAACCCGGATGTTTGGAAACGGATTTATAGAAATAGTGCTGACCGGTGATACATTTGATGACTGTGCCGAAGCAGCCAAACAGTATACCAGGGAACATGGAATGACGTTTATTCCCCCTTTTGACGATCCCAGGGTAATTGAAGGACAAGGTACAATTGCCGTGGAAATTCTGGAACAACTTCCCGAAGGAGAAATTGATTACCTGTTTGTCCCTGTTGGTGGGGGAGGCTTGTGTGCCGGAGTCGGGAGCTACCTGAAAGACCATTCGCCCCGCACAAAAATCGTTGCTGTAGAACCGGAAGGAGCTCCCAGCCTTAAAACCGCGATGAGGGCCGGACATCCTGTTACTTTGGTTCATATAGATAAGTTTATTGATGGTGCGGCAGTAAAGAGGGTGGGAGACCTCACTTATTCGATCTGTTCGAATGTGGTAAATGATATATGTCTTGTTCCGGAAGGAGAAGTTTGTAGTACTATCCTGAAACTATATAACGAAAATGCTATAGTAGTGGAACCGGCCGGAGCATTGAGTATTTCGGCACTAAACCATTATGCGGATGAGATAAAAGGGAAAAATATAGTCTGTATTGTAAGCGGTAGCAACAACGATATAGACCGGATGCAGGAAATCCGGGAACGTTCTCTGATCTTTGAACGGTTAAAACACTATTTTATCATCCGTTTCCCTCAACGTGCAAATGCATTAAAAGATTTTGTAAATAAAGTATTGGGCGAAACCGACGATATTGTACGCTTCGAATACATGAAGAAAAACGAAAAAGAAAGCGGTCCCGCACTCGTAGGTATCGAACTGGAAACCGTTGAAAACTACAACAAACTCCTGAATCGAATGATCGAATACGGCCTCGACTTCAACGTCCTGGACCCGGATAGTGATCTGTGGAGGTATATTGTGTAAGAAGAATTAAAATATAAAAGTATGAATATTTTAGAAGAAAAGAAGCGTAAGCCTGTTACTACTACATATAATGTATGGGTAGAAGGAGCACCCATTATGTATGTTTATACAGATGACCAGGAGAATTGGTATTTTTCAGAAAAAGAAACGCCTATAATATTAGCAGATGACTTAATTGACGACGACGAATCTTTTTTATGTACCGTTGGTCAGATTCTAAAATTAGATCCAACATTAAAAACACTACCTACCATGGAGCCAAACACAAAATTTCACCGTACGGATAATGGGTGGAAGTTTGTGTGTGATAAAAGGATTAATCCGGAACTTTAGTAGAAGGGGATTATACCTTTCCTTTCATTACATCCGGATCGCGAATTTTCAATTCGCCATTCCGGGAGAATCAAGAATAAAAAGACCAAATTATACGGAGGTTTAATTTTACCTCAAAATTATGTACAAATTAAGTATTAGTAAAAGTTATTATATCTTTATTCTAATACTTATCATACTTTATTCCACAAATATACTTCTTTCTTTAAAAGCCGGAAATAAAATCTTTGATAATTATCCTGGTTGCAAAAATTAAACCTCCTTATTTTTTATTCTTGTAACCTACTTATATGAGTCCGGAAAATAAAATTGCCTGGAAGAGTCATGTTGCTCTTGTTACTGTGTTTAATCTCTCTCTGTTTATTACTTTTTCTTGCCTGCCGTGTTATTTTCCTTTGGGAAAACAGTTCTTTTTTCAGTGATCTGACTTTCTCCGGTATTGTCCGGATATTTCGGGGAGGTATGCGTTTTGATTTCTCCGCTATTTGTTATATAAATGCTGTTTATCTACTTGGCATGTTGTTTCCGTTTCCTTTCCGGATGAATGGTTTGCACCAAACTATTATGAAGTGGTTGTTTGTGGTTGTAAATGGTATTGCAGTAGTATCAAACCTGATGGATACAGTTTATTTCCAATATATAAACCGCCGTTCTACAATATCTGTTTTTAAAGAGTTCAAAGATGATAATGTGGGGGGGAATTATTGGTATTGAGTTTTTCAACCACTGGTATCTTACACTGGCCGGAATCCTTTTTGTTTTTATCTTATGGAAATGCTACCGGAAAGTTGAATCAACTGATACTATACCATACGGAAAGAAATATTATATCCTACAAACTGTTCAACTCCTGATAGGTATCTGGTTTATTATAGGAGGTATCCGGGGTGGATTAGGGTTCACCAAAGGTCGGCCAATTTCCGGTAGAACAGCTAAAGATTACATCACTCGTCCTCTGGAAGCAAATCTGGTAATGAATACTCCCTTTTCAGTTATGCGAACAATGGGAAAAAAGACTTTTCCTGTGTATGAGTATTTTACGGACAGGAAACAGATGGAGCGTATTTATTCACCGGTTCATACACTTGATGGTCTGGAAAGAGGAGTTCCGGATACCTGTAATGTAGTTATTCTGTTGATGGAAGGTTTTGGACGGGAATATTCCGGTTTGCTGAACACATCCTGTAAAGAAACAGGTTATATGCCTTTTCTGGATTCGCTTATGCAGCAAAGTCTTACTTTTCAGTATTCGTTTGCCAATGGACGTTCCAGTATTGATGGGTTGGCCGCTACGTTTTCAGGTTTACCGATGTTTATAGAATCTTTTTATTCATCGCATGCGGCACTGAATCTAATCTCGAGTGTAGCTGGTGAGTTAAAGAATGTAGGTTATTATACTTCTTTTTTTCATGGAGCCAAAAAGGTATCGTTAGGAATCTCCTCCCAGATGCGTGCCAGTGGGTTTGCACAATGTCTGGCACTGGAAGATTACGATAATCCGGAGCATTACGATGGACACTGGGAAATTTGGGATGAAGAGTATCTACAATACTTCTCAAAACAGTTATCCGTGCAGCCGGAACCCTTTATCTCTGGTATATTTACATTGACGTCTCATCATCCATTCCGGATACCTGCAAAATACCAGAACCGGTTCAAAGAGGGTTCATTGCCTATTCATAAATCGATACAATATACGGATTATGCTTTGCAATGCTTCTTTGAGTCTGCCTCTAAAGAACCCTGGTTTGAAAGGACTTTATTTGTAATCACCGGCGATCATACCAATATGTCTGCCTGTGATGTATACCAAACTGATAAAGGACGTTTTGAAGTGCCCATTGTATTTTATCACCCAACAGATACGATTTTTAGAGGTGTACGGCAGGAGATTGCCCAGCAGATAGATATTATGCCGACTGTATTGGGATATGTTGGGTACGATCGTCCTTACATTGCTTTCGGCCGGGATTTATTGACTACGGGTCCGGAAGATAACTTTGCTGTAAACTACCAGAATGGCGTTTACCAGTATTTCAAAGATGCCTACCTGTTACAGTTTGACGGCGAGCAGGTGATCGCATTCTATAATTTTGTAGAAGATGAAATGTTGAAACAGAATCTCTTAGGAAAATATCCACTTATCCAACAACGGATGGAGGAACATTTAAAAGCCATTGTCCAACAATACATGGAACGGATGAATGGCAATGAATTGGTTATTATGAGGTAAGAAACTTATAAGAATTCTAAGATTCTAAATAAAAGAAAGAAGATTTTGTGACTTCTATAACAACAAAGTCCAGAATCTCACGACCCCGGACTTACCATTTTAACCAAAACCTAACTATGAAAAAATGTATAGGGCTTGGAACCCTTTACTGATTACAAAGATAAATACTGTATTTGAATTACACTAAACAATGGAAGAAAAAAAAGTCCAAAAAAAACGGAAATGTGAAAAAAATAGTCAGAAAATAATAATTTATACCTTTTATTCTCTTTTATGGTGAGATCGTGTAATGAGCTGGCAAGATTATAGGAACGTTTTTTTTATCAGCGTAAAACTATACATTATTTATTAAATCAACAATTTTATTAATATATTTTTATTGCTTATCCTCTTCTTTATAAACAGATAACTTCTTTTTAATTAGCCGGAAATAGGGGCTTTAGATACATTCATAAC
>JAJQAZ010000013.1 GCA_021203545.1 Tannerellaceae bacterium
GTATATAACAAGCGTTTACGACTTTAAAGTTTTCATGTTCATAGAGATTTATCTCTTCTTTTTGAATATTTTGTTCTTCAAATTTACATAATATTTCTTTTGTGATAAAATCATAATCTAAATATAGCTTATCAAAATAATTAATAATTAAGGAATAGAATGAATAAAAAGCGCTATTAGATTTATGCCTCTCATCTAAAGTAATATAATCAATAATAAGAATTCTTGCATCTTTCATATATGCAAATTCTGCATATCCTATTATTTGTTTATTAGATAGCAATCCAAAGAAAAATAAATCTCCTTTTCTGAATTTTTTAGCCTCTCCCTGAACAAGTTTTGTAATTTCATTGCTGTTCGTTTTTTGTTCATATGGAATGACTTGATTATATATTTTTAGAGCCTTATAAAAGTTTTCACTACAATCTGTAAATCGAATTAGTTCGTAAGATATTTTCATAAAATCAAATGTTTTATAATAAATAGTTATCCGTTGTACATACCAATAAAAAAGAAACCCACAACCCTCCATTTCCACTTTTTTATCTTTATTTCGCAGCCTGAAACTTTAATAAAAAAACATGCAGAATAATAACGCAGATCACGAAGGAATTACAGTTGGAAAAGCAATAGAAGATTTTCTTTTTCACTGTCAATATGAAAAAAATCTCAACGCAAAAACATTGAACGCTTACCAGATCGATCTCAAACAATTTGCCGGATATATCCAAACGTATCCGGAGAAACAAGCCATCTCATCTATCCGGAAAGAAGAACTGAAAGGCTATCTTCAACTCCTCTCCTCTTTTAAACCCAAAACTATTAAACGTAAAATTGCATCCCTGAAAGCAATGTTCAACTTCCTGGAATACGAATACGATAACTTCATTAATCCTTTCCGAAAAATTAAAATACGCCTTAAAGAGCCATATACACTACCTACAGTAATGAATATGCAGGAGATCAAAAAAATTTTACAAACCGTCTACAAACACCGTCCAGAACCATTCTCTATCCACCTCTACTCATCCAAAGCTATTATACGAGACATCGCTGTGATCGAACTTCTTTTTGCCACCGGTATACGTGTATCCGAATTATGTGGCCTTCAAGCTGGTGATGTGGATCTGCGAAACGGTAAGATCAAAGTATTTGGAAAAGGGAGTAAAGAACGTATTATCCAAATCTGCCAATCAGAAATACTAACCGCCCTGAAAGAATACTACAAAATATTCAAAGAGTCTATTCAGCAACAATCCCACTTCTTTATTAACCGCCTGGGACATCCCCTTTCCACACAATCCGTACGACTTATGGTGCGCCATTATACCACACAGGCCGGAATCACTAAACATGTGACCCCTCACACCTTCCGGCATACCTTTGCCACCCTCCTCTTAGAAGAAGATGTAGATATAAAATACATCCAGAATTTATTAGGCCATAGTACCATAAGCACCACCCAAATATACACACATGTGAACGCTGGCAAATAAAAGCGGATTCTCTCTACCAAACATCCCCGGCGCAAAATCAATTTTCAAGAAAACTACTAAATGGCATTTTTCATCTATATTTCAATTTCAGATTTACATTTGCAACTAAAAACGTTTTTTTACTAACACCCAAAATCTGCCAAACAGGCATTCCAGAAAGAAAAAACATCCATTTTTCAACATTACAAACAATTCATCACATTTCTTGACAAAAATCATCTGCATGAACTCTTTTTTTCATGCGGATGATTTAGGGAATTTATGCAGATGAAATTCGAGAATCATGCAGATGAATCCGGAAAGGCTTCTATTTTTTATAAAAAAATGATCTGATTGACTGAAAAATCAGGGCTGGGTTTATCTGGTTTGCATCTAAAACCGGTTGAACTGGAATTTACGAAATGAGTCCGTTCTATAAGTATTGCTTACAGAAGAGCAAAATTGATCTGCATGAAATGGGAGAATGGTTTCTTTTAGAGATAATTCTGTGTTTTTTATGGCAAATAGTTTGTCCGGAATTTCATCAGAAGCGATTTTTTCCAACGAGTATCCGGAATGGGTTCCAATATTGAATTCCTGGGAGGGTTTATTTAACATATTGATACTTGGGGGTGGGGTATGTCAATTTGTTATTTAATGATGGATTACAATTGACTTAGGGGGTGTAAGGCACAGATTTAAATCTGCGCCAGCGGATAGTGTATAACCAGCGATAATAAATTCCCCCCTTTAGGGGGTTAGGGGGGTTAACTATTTGGTTGGGCTGGTTGTTATTTATTGAAATATTAATATTCAAAATCAAGAAAGAACTATGAAGACGATTGTTTTGCTACGGCATGGGGAGAGTACATGGAATCAGGAGAACCGGTTTACAGGATGGACGGATGTGGATTTGACTGAAAAAGGGGTTGAGGAAGCTGTTAAGGCCGGGGATTTACTAAAAGAAAAGGGGTATGTGTTTGATATGGCTTATACGTCGTATCTGAAAAGGGCTATTAAAACACTGAATGTGGTATTGGACCGGTTGGACCAGGATTGGATTCCGGTGGAGAAATGCTGGCGGCTGAATGAAAAGCATTATGGGAATTTGCAGGGATTGAATAAAGCGGAGACTGCGGAGAAGTATGGAGATGAGCAGGTTTTGATCTGGAGGCGTAGTTATGATGTGGCTCCTCTGCCATTGGAGGTGAACGATCCGAGGAATCCACGGTTGGATATCCGGTATAAGAAGGTGGGAGATGATAAATTGCCTCTGACGGAATCTCTGAAAGATACGGTGGAACGTATATTGCCTTACTGGAAGGAGACGATTTTCCCCTCCCTGCAGGAAAATAACCAAATACTGGTGGCTGCCCATGGGAATAGTCTGCGGGGGATTATTAAGTATCTGAAAAATATTTCCAACGATGATATTGTTCATCTGAATCTTCCGACTGCTGTTCCGTATGTATTTGAATTTAACGATAATATGGAACTGGAAAATGATTATTTCCTGGGTGATCCGGAAGAGGTGAAGAAGTTGATGGAAGCAGTAGCGAACCAAGGGAAGAAGGAATGAAAAGTGAAAAATGTATATGGCGGGTGGCTTTTGGGGCTATCCGCTTTTTTGTTTACCTTTGTGGCCTGATTCCTTATGATTGGAAGGTAGTCATTCCCGTGTGCTTGATTAACCACGTAAAAAACAAGAGTTATGCAAAAGAAAGTATCTGTTTCGTTTATGATGCTGGGCATTTTGTTCAATATCTGCCTGGTGACTTCCAATTTATTACAAGCAAAAGTGATTCAAATTTGTGGTATTACGATTACTGCAGGTGTGCTTGTTTTTCCCATTTCTTACATTATTAATGATTGTATTGCAGAAGTATGGGGTTTTAAAAAGGCCCGTTTAATTATCTGGAGTGGGTTTGCTTCGAATTTTCTGGTAATCTTTTTTTCACAGATTGCTATCTGGTTGCCTGGTGCTCCCTTCTGGGACAATGAAGCGGGTTTTAATATGGTGTTCGGTATGGCTCCACGGGTAGCGGTGGCCAGTCTGTCGGCTTTTTTGGTGGGTTCATTCCTGAATGCCTATGTGATGAGTAAAATGAAAGTGGCTTCGAATGGTAAGAATTTTTCGCTGCGTGCGATTGTTTCTACCCTGATCGGTGAAACGGCTGATTCTATGATCTTTTTCCCGATTGCATTTATTGGTATTATGCCCTTGGAGGCTATCGGAATCATGATTATAACTCAGGCTATCCTTAAATCACTCTATGAAGTGGTTATTTTACCGGTTACAATTAAGGTGGTAAACTTTATCAAAATGTATGAAGAAACGGATGTATTCGATGAAGATATATCCTATAATATCTGGAAGATAAGCCGGATATAGAAATCGAATATTTAGGCACAGAGTCGGAACTCTGCGCCAGCGGTAGGCCAGCGATCTGCGCTATCAAAAAATGAAGGGGAGGCTTGTTATCACAACATCCTCCCCTTGCAAACACAAAACAATCAACAAAAAACTGTTGCCTAATGAATTTTTATCTGATGAATAAAAGCTCCCGGTATTTTGGTAGAGTCCACATTTCGTTATCAACAACTAATTCAAGTTTGTCGATCTGATAGCGGATTTCTTCGAGCATCGGGAAGATTTGATCATGATAGGCTATCGCTTTTTCGCGCTCGCTTTCGATTTTGTTCGCTGCTTTCCGGGCTTCAATCATTTCGTCTACTTTTTCTTTGATGAAGATGGTACGGTTGGCAATGTCTTCAATGATCTCCAGGTTTTTGGAAGATAACTGAGCTGCTTTTTCCGCCGGGAACAGGTCTTTCATTTTATATACGTTGTCGATCAACGTAGACTGATAGCGGGTTGCGATCGGTATGATGTGGTTCATTGCCAGGTCGCCCAACACACGGCCTTCAATCTGGATTTTCTTTGTATACATCTCCCATTTGATTTCGTTACGCGCTTCGAGTTCTTTTTCGTTCAGTACACCTGTAGATTCAAACATTTTGATAGAACTTTCCGACAGGTACGCATCATATATCAACGGAGCTGAGGTTTCGCAATCCAAACCACGTTTGGCGGCTTCGATTTTCCATTCCTCACTGTATCCGTTACCATCAAAACGAACAGGTTTACTTTCTTTGATGTCTTTGCGGAGTACTTCCAGAATGGCCGCGAATTTATCTTTACCTTCAGCAATTTTCGCATCTACTTCTGATTTGAAGATGATCAACTGTTCGGCTACGGCTGCATTCAGGGCTAACATAGCAGATGCACAGTTGGCCTCGGAACCTACAGCACGGAATTCGAAACGGTTTCCGGTAAATGCGAATGGAGAGGTACGGTTACGATCGGTATTATCCAGTAATAGTTCGGGAATACGGGGGATACCCAGGTCGAGTACCTGTTTTCCGGCGAGATTCAATGCATCGGGGTCGCTGTTTTCTATTTCGTCCAATACCTTGGAAACCTGTGACCCGAGGAAGCTGGATATAATAGCCGGAGGAGCTTCGTTAGCACCCAGACGGTGCGCATTGCTTGCAGAGATTATACTACCTTTCAGCAGGGCATTGTGTCTGTAAACCGCTTTGAGGGTATTTACCACGAAAGTGATGAACCGTAAGTTTTCTTCCGGTGTTTTACCCGGAGCCATTAACAACGCACCGGTATCGGTTCCCAACGACCAGTTATTGTGTTTACCTGATCCGTTTACACCTTTGAATGGTTTTTCGTGTAAAAGTACACGGAATCCATGTTTACGGGCCAGTTTACGCATCAATCCCATGATCAACTGGTTATGGTCGTTTGCCAGGTTACACTCTTCGAAGATGGGGGCCAACTCGAACTGGTTGGGAGCGACTTCGTTGTGACGGGTTTTTAATGGAATACCCAGTTTCAGTGATTCGAATTCCAGTTCTTTCATATATTCCATTACCCTGGAAGGAATGGCACCGAAGTAGTGGTCTTCAAGCTGTTGATTTTTACTACTTTCATGGCCCATCAGGGTACGGCCGGTTAATAACAGGTCAGGACGGGCGGCATACAATCCTTCGTCTACCAGAAAATATTCCTGTTCCCATCCCAGGTATGAATATACTTTTTTTACATTCGGGTCAAAGTAATTACATACGTCTACAGCCGCTTTATTAACCGCTTCAAGGGCTTTCAATAACGGTGCTTTGTAATCTAAGGGTTCTCCTGTGTAGGCAATAAAGATAGTAGGGATACAGAGTGTGTCGTTTACAATAAAAGCCGGTGAAGAAGGATCCCAGGCAGTGTAACCACGGGCTTCGAAGGTATTGCGGATACCACCATTCGGAAAACTGGATGCATCGGGTTCCTGCTGTACCAGTAATTTACCGGAAAATTTTTCAATCATGCCGCCTTTTCCATCGTGTTCAACAAACGCGTCATGTTTTTCTGCGGTTCCTTCAGTCAGCGGATGAAACCAGTGAGTATAGTGGGTAGCTCCCATTTCGATAGCCCATTTTTTCATGCCGTTTGCTACGGCATCAGCCGTTTCGCGGTTCAATGGTGTTCCATTATCAATAGAATCTACCAGACACTGAAATGTTTTTTCCGGAAGATATTTGAACATTTTCTCACGGTTAAATACGTTTACCGCAAAATAGTCGGATGGACGATCTTTCGGTGCTTTTACTTCTACTGCTTTTTTCTTGAATGCAGTTTCTACAACTCTAAATCTTAACTTTGACATAATTTTATGATTTTATTTTGTTGATATTCTTTTTGAGTAGTCAAGTAGTCATCCCTCGCTATGCTCATTAGTAGTTATCGTTCGCTTTGCTCACTAGTAGTTAAGTAGGTTTATATTTTTTCTCCTTGACTACTAAGGCACAAAGTGCCTGATAACTACTTTGACTACTTGACTACTTTTCACAATAAGTTTATATTATTCTGTTTGCACAGTTTGATTTGATCTTCGGGCCAGATGGAGGCCTGTACTTCTCCGATATGGGCTTTTTGAGGAAGAACATACAGAGGCGGCTTTGTCCGATACCACCACCGATAGATAGAGGTAAGCGGTCTTCGAGTAAGGCTTTGTGGAATTCGAGGGAAGCACGTTCCGGACAACCACTCTGTTGTAACTGAACTGTCAATGCTGTTTTATCTACCCGGATTCCCATAGACGAAAGTTCGAAAGCACATTTTAGTATGTCATTCCAAAGGATGATATCTCCATTGAGGCCATAAAAACCATCGGCATTGAGTGTACTCCAATCGTCGTAATCCGGGGCGCGGCCATCGTGTTTTTCGCCATTGCTTAACGGGTTGCCGATTCCGATCACGAATATGGCACCAAACTTTTCCGCGGCTTTCGCTTCGCGTTCACGTGGAGAAAGATCCGGGTACATCTGCAGGAGCTCTTCGGAATGAATAAAGGTAATTCCGTCCGGCAGTGAAGGGGTGATATGAGGATACCGGTCGTACACAAGTTGTTCGATCTCTTTCAGGATGCCATATAGTTGGCGTACTGTTTTTTTCAGATAGTCAAGCGAACGTTGTTCGGCTGTAATGGTTTTCTCCCAGTCCCACTGATCTACATAGAGTGAGTGGAGGTTATCGAGGTCTTCGTCGCTACGGATGGCGTTCATATCGGTATATAAACCATAACCGGCAGGTATCCGGTAATCGCCTAATTTCATCCGTTTCCATTTAGCCAGAGAGTGCACGACTTCGGCCTGACGGTCGCCCATGCATTTGATGTTAAACTTTACCGCACGCTCTATGCCATTCAGGTCGTCGTTAATCCCTGTTCCGGAAAGAACAAAGAGAGGAGCAGTTACTCTGCGCAGATTGAGTGTTTTAGTTAATTTCTCCTGAAAGAAAGTTTTTAATAGCTGGATGGCCTGTTCTGTGGATTCAGGCATCAGTTTTTGTCTGTAATCATCCGGAATAATAAGTGCCATAATTGTTTTGTTTTAATGTTGATTGTTTTTGTAAAAAGTAGTTGGTAGTTAGTAGATTTTCTGATTACCAAACGAACAAAGGTGGTTTCTACTAACTACTATCTACCAACTACTATCTACTTAATTATTATATGTTGTTTCGCCATGTTCATAAATATCCAAACCTTCTTCTTCTACACGGGCAGGAACACGAAGGCCATGTACAATATCAAGTCCTTTGAATACTGCAAAGCCCATTCCTGCTGCCCAGAGGCCTACGGCTACCGCACCGGTAAGCTGTGCCAGGAAAAAGTTTGGTCCCGCACCATAGAACCATCCTTCTTCTACAGCCAGTAATCCTGTTAAAAGAGTACCTAAGAAGCCACATACACCATGTACTGCAGAAGCTCCGACCGGATCATCTATTTTTAGTACTTTATCAATAAAGTCTACAGCAAAGATCATAACAACACCAGCGATAGCACCGATAATAGCGGCTCCTGCAGGTGATACGACATCACATCCCGCCGTAATACCAACTAATCCGGCTAATACCCCATTAAGAGTAAGCGAAAGAGAAGGTTTTTTATATTTGAGCCAGGCTGTTATGAGCGAGAAAAACCCTCCGGCACAGGCGGCCAGATTTGTAGTAAGAAATACATGTGAGATAGCTACCCGGTCTGCTTCGGTTGAAGCTGCCAACTGTGATCCGGGGTTGAATCCGAACCAGCCTAACCATAGGATAAATACACCTAAGCAGGCAATCGTAAGGTTATGTCCGGGAATTGCCCGGGATTTACCATCTTTACCATATTTCCCGATACGGGGACCAATAATGGCTGCTCCGACTAAAGCGACCCAACCTCCTACAGAGTGTACAATGGTTGAACCGGCAAAGTCATGGAATACGGTTCCGAATGTTCTCATCATAAAACCGTCAGCATCCTCATTCATCAGCCATCCGCCACCCCATGTCCAGTGGCCGGAAATCGGATAGATCAAGACACTGATCAGAATCGTATAGGCTATGTACATAGAGAATTTTGTCCGTTCAGCCATTGCACCGGATACAATAGTTGCAGCGGTTGCACAAAATACAGTCTGAAAAATAAGAAATCCCTCAATAGGTAAATCGGAATCTATTATGTCTATTTTAAACAGGTTAGGCATTCCCATAAAACTGCCGGCTCCCCACATAATACCAAAGCCTAACGCCCAAAACAGTAACGAACCCAATGAGAAGTCGAGTAAGTTCTTCATTAAAATGTTAGCGGTATTTTTAGTTCGTGTAAATCCGGCTTCAACTAAAGCAAAGCCCGGTTGCATCCAGAATACCAGCATAGCAGCCAGTAACATCCAAACTGTGTCAAGCCCTAAGGCCAGATCTGTTATTGTTGTGATTGTATCTGTTTCCATTTTTTTATGTTTTATTTTGAGTAGTTATCACTCGCGTTGCTCGTTAGTAGTTAGCTCGTTACCTCGCAGTAGTTATCGTTCGCTCTGCTCACTAGTAGTCAAGAAGTTTTTATTTTTCTATTCCTACTTAACTACTAAGCCACTAAGTGGCTGATAACTTCTAACGAACGGAGTGAGTGCTGACTCCTTGACTACTTTATTTATTATTTCTCACGTTCTGCATTGTAAAGTGCAATATCTCCTCTTTCGCCGGTACGAATCCTGATGGAGTCTTCAACAGGAATAATAAAAATCCGTCCGTCTCCGATTTCACCGGTTTGGGCTGCACCTAAAAGTGCTTTCACCGTTTTTTCCACGTTTTTATCGCGTACTACAATAGAGACCAATATACGTTCAATACTGCTTGTATCATATACTACACCACGGTAAATACGTCCCTGGCGGGATTTTCCCACTCCTCTTACTTCATAATAAGAAAACCACTCTATATCTGCTTCCATCAAGGCATCTTTGACATCCTCGAATTTGGTTCTACGTATAATTGCTTCAATCTTTTTCATAACTTATTTTCTATTTTTTCAGGCAAAAGGATTACAGGGCAGCCACCTGTCAGAGATGGTTGCGGTATAACATTCTATAAATACCGGTAGTGAAAAAGAGTCAGTTATCCTGATTGCTTTTTGGGCACGTAATGAAACGGTAGAGAGGGCAAACCCAGAGGTTCCCGGGCGGTGGTACATTCCGGTCCAGGGTGATACTCCGATACCGGCTGTAAGATCTATTCCTTTTACACTGAAATCGTAAGTGGCTTCAATGAATGTAGAATAATCCAGATCTCCGTCCCGTTCTTTATCGAGTCCTCCGGCAAACATCGTACTCCAGGTAAGACTCAAGGGAAGATTATCTCCAAAATAATAACCGATAGTACCTTCAAACGCGTGATTGTTTGTATAATCACCATACCTGGTACCTTCTCCTTCTGTCCACCAATAATCGGTAACAGCCAAAGAGAGTCCATTTATTTCATAACCGAGTGTGATATCGAATTCTTTTACTGCAGTGGTAAAATCGGTTGATCCCCACAACTCCAGTGAAAATCCTTTGTAAGCGGCAGTCAAAGCGGGCTGGACAGAAGCAGGACTATTATCAGTTCCACGCCATACATATTTACTTACGATATCTACAGATGGAATGATTTCGAAACTATCCTGGGCAAATGCCGGTATTGACATAATTATAGCCAATGTGAGTAATTTCACTCGTTTTAAATTCATTGTTTTCATTTTTCGCTCTGTTTTTTAATAACCTAAAAACCTAATTACCTTGCCACTCTGTCCTTGCCGGCAGAAGTTCTGGAATGGCTTTTTATAGCAACCACTTTCTCAGCCTGGCCATGGCTTCAATTGTGTCTTCTCTGTCACCAAATCCGGTTAACCGGAAATAACCTTCCCCGCTGGGACCGAATCCCACCCCGGGAGTTCCTACGATTTTTACTTCGTACAATAATTTATCAAAGAATTTCCAGGAGGACAGTCCATCCGGACATTTGAGCCACAGGTATGGAGCGTTTTCGCCTCCATATACTTTCAGCCCACATTCTTCAAGCCCTTTTTTCATGATCCCTGCATTTGTCATATAATAATCGATCAATTCTTTTACCTGTTGTTTTCCCTCGGGCGAGTAAATGGCTTCGGCTCCCCGTTGAGTGATGTAACTTGTACCATTGAATTTTGTACTCTGGCGACGACCCCATAATTTATTGAGTGATATTTTTTCGCCATCCAGTGTAAATCCGTTTAATTCTTTAGGTACTACAGTATATCCGCAACGGATACCTGTAAATCCTGCTGTTTTGGAATAACTCCGGAATTCGATCGCTACTTTTTTCGCACCTTTTATTTCATAAATGGAATGTGGAATATCCGGATCCTGTATATAGGCTTCGTAAGCGGCATCGTACATTATTAATACATCGTTGGCCAATGCATAATTTACCCATTTTTTTAACTCCTGTTTGGTAAGAGTTGTTCCGGTCGGATTATTCGGATAACACAGATAAAGAATATCGACTCTCCGGCCGGGCAGATCCGGTATAAAATTATTTTCCGCAGTACACGGAATGTATACAACATCGCTCCATTTTCCATTTTCGAGTACGCCTGTACGACCACTCATGACGTTTGCATCAATGTATGCCGGATAAACGGGATCTATTAGACCAATACTATTATCGTGTCTTAATATATCTCCGATATTACCTGTGTCACTTTTTGCACCATCACCGATAAATACTTCACCCGGTTCTATAAATACCCCCCGGCTGGCATAATCGTTTTTTATAATCGCATCAATTAAAAACGAGTATCCGTGATCAGGACCGTATCCGCGGAAAGTATCTTTGCTTCCCATTTCGTCGACAGCCTTATGCATAGCTTCCCTCACGGCTGCCGGAAGCGGTTGGGTAGCATCCCCGATACCCATACGGATTATTTTATCTTTTGGATGAGTTACCTTAAAGCTATTTACTTTTCTTGCTATATCAGAAAAGAGGTAGCTATTGGATAACTTCGTAAAATGTTCATTAATCAGTGCCATACTCAGTCTGTTGTTTTATGTGTTTGCGTTGTGTTTGTGTTGTATTTATAACCGGATAGACCCTTCAAAAACGATCGTTGCACCTCCGGTCATAAAAACCGTATCTTTTTCTTTATCCCATTGGATTGTTAAAGGTCCTCCGTCCATTATAAGAGTACTGGTTTCCCCGGCTCTGCCGGTTACTGCCGCAGCAACAGCCGATGCGCATGCTCCTGTGCCGCAGGCCTGTGTTATACCGGAACCTCTTTCCCATACACGCATCCGGAGCCTGTCTTTCTCTGTTACCTGTACAAATTCTACATTTGTACGATCCGGGAAATCAGGATGGTTTTCTAATTGAGGACCCACTTTTTCTAATTCAACGTCACAGATGTCGTCTACAAATATAACGAAATGAGGATTACCTATGGAAACAATCGTACCGGTAAATTCACCGGCTTCTACCTGTAGTTTCTTATCAATCTGCTCAATAACAGGTGCCCCCATATCCACTGTGATCTCTTCGACTTTTTCGTTCCGGATTTTAAGATTTACTTTTTTTATTCCGGACAAAGTTTCTAAAGTAATACTATTTTTACCGGTGAGACCTTTTTCATATACATATTTTCCAATACACCGGGTTGCGTTTCCACACATCATGGCTTCGGAACCGTCGGCATTGAATATACGCATACTAAAATCAGCTATATCAGATTTACCTATCAGAACCAATCCGTCGGAAGCAATCCCGGTATGGGGCTTACTCCATGCGACTGCTAATTTTTCCGGTTCTGTTAATGTATAGAGCAGCGTATTTACATAAATGTAATCATTTCCCGCTCCATGCATTTTTGTAAATTTGATTTCCTGTGTCATTTTTACTTATAATTGTTGATTGTTGTGACCTTTTGTTTTATTACACTGCAAATATATATCTATTTGACAGAATAAAAAGCATTTCAAAGTCCAAATGTTCAATAAATAATACACCATATATCAATTTAACATCCAAAGAGGTGTTTCTTGTTACAATTTATAAGATAACAACCCCGGAATTTTGATTTTCGTTATGGTGTCCAAAAGAAAGCAACACATCCTGTGCGATCCCGGAGAGAGAGTTAATTGTTGATTTGTTGTATCCGGGCAGCGACTTTTTCCATTAGCCATTTGGGGGTGGAGGTGGCCCCGCAGACACCTACTGTCCGGACAAATGAGGGAAGAGGTTCGGTTATTTCCTCTACATCGGAAATAAAACAGGTATTTACATTTTCTTTTTTACAGGCTTCAAATAGTAACCGTCCGTTTGAACTTTTCTTTCCGGCTACGAAATATATCCAATCGTGTTGTAATGCAAATTGTTTTAACTGCGGTAAACGATTAGCCACCTGCCGGCATATGGTGTCGTGGTATTCAAATAGTTCTTTGTTGCAGATACGTTCCTGTATGGCGCTGATTATCTGTTGAAATCCATCAAGCGGTTTAGTTGTCTGAGAAAATAAAATGATCCGGCGGGTAAAATCCAGGTGTTCGAGGTCTCCGGGGTGTTCAATAACAATTGCTTTTCCTTCTGTTTGCCCAACCAATCCGTTTACTTCCGCATGCCCTATTTTGCCGTAAATAACAATTTGAGTCTGTTCGCCCTGTTGTTCGTAGCAGGCTTTTATCTTTTTCTGCAAACGCAGAACAACCGGGCAGGTAGCGTCAATAATCTCTATTCCGTTTAATTTTGCAATCTCATAGGTTTGGGGAGGCTCACCATGGGCCCTTAACAGCACTTTACAGTTCTTTAACCGGGCGAAACGGGAATGGTCGATTGTTTTCAGGCCGGCATCGTTCAGTCTGTTTACTTCCAGACTATTATGAACAATATCGCCCAAACAATATAATACCTGATCCTGTGTTAACTCCTGCTCCGCTTTTTCTATGGCGTTAACCACACCAAAACAGAATCCGGACCGATTGTCAATTTCAACTTTCACCATTTATTTGCTCTATGCGGTTTCTATATTGAGTTAACAACCACTTTTTTTGTTCTTCTATTGTCATATCCGAATTATCCAGCACCAAAGCATCGGCAGCCTGCCGCAAAGGGCTATCTTCGCGGGTGGAATCTATCCTGTCTCTTTCCACCACATTTGCCAAGACCTGTTCATAGGTAACCGATTCTCCTTTGGCCAGTAATTCATCTACCCGTCTTTTGGCCCGTACTTCAGGACTGGCTGTGATAAATAGTTTTAGTTCGGCATCCGGGAAAACAACAGTTCCTATATCACGACCGTCCATTACAATTGCTTTCTCTTTTCCCATAGCCTGCTGTTGTTTAACCAGTGCTTTGCGTACATAAGGCAACGCTGCAATTTTACTGACATTGTCTGAAACCTGCATGGTTCTGATCTTATTTTCTACATTTTGACCATTCAGATAGGTATCAGGGCGGCCGGTAGCCGGGTTATATTGTAACCGTATTTCTATCCCGGGTAATAGAGTTTTCAGTTTTTCTTCATTTAATTCTCCGTTTGATACTAATCCGTTTTCTATGCAGTAGAGGGTAACTGCTCTATACATAGCCCCTGTATCAATATATGTATAGCCGATTTCCCGTGCCAGGTCTTTTGCCATTGTACTTTTACCCCCGGATGAATGTCCGTCTATCGCAATTATTATATTCTTCATCTTCGCTTACACTATATAATTAAAGTATACTTCATAAAAAACATTCAAAGATACACCTTCTGAAAAAACTATTTTGTATTCAAACCTATTTTATTTAAAGATTACAGGAAAGAGAAAAATGATGTTTTTTTAAGTATTTAATTCTCTAAATGAATTGTAATACAAAATTATTTGTATTTTTGTGAATTGAGAAACACATAAAACATTATAGAATATGGAAATTAAGAAATCACCAAAGGCCGACCTGGAAAAGGGGAAAACGCTCAGCATACTGATGGGCGCTGTTGTGGCTTTAGCCGTGATGTTCGTTGGTTTCGAATGGGGAACCCGCGATATTCAGGTTGTAAAGTATGAGGGTGTGGCCGACATTATCGCCGAGGAAGAAATTGAAATTACAATTCCGGACGATGCTCCGCCTCCACCTCCACCTCCTCCTGCTCCGGTAGTAGTAGAAGAGTTGAACATTGTGGAAGATGATGTTGAGCTGGAACAACAGGAAATTCTGTCTACTGAAGATGACCAAACCAGTGCACAGGTTGAAGCCTATGTTCCGCCCGCAGCTGTTGAAGAAGAAGAAGAATCCAGTACACAGATCTTTACTGTGGTAGAAGAGATGCCGGAATTCCCCGGTGGAGACCAGGAGCTTCTGAAATTTATCAACCGCTCTGTAAAATATCCGGTTATCGCACAGGAAAACGGTATCCAGGGGCGTGTAGTATGTACCTTCACCGTTAACCAGGATGGTAGTGTGGTAGATACTGAAGTTGTGCGTGGTATTGACCCGTCGCTTGATAAAGAAGCATTGCGTGTAATTGGTACGATGCCTAAATGGAAACCCGGTAAACAAAGAGGTAAACCGGTACGGGTTCGTTACACATTACCGATTGTATTCAGATTACAGTAATATTTCACAATATACGTAAGAAAGGGCTGCTCTCATCACAGAGCAGCCCTTTTTTATATCTAACCCCAACTTGTTAAAATAACAAAAAATACATCTTTTATTCTTCCCTGTTTATGGAAATAAGGAAATCAAATGGATCCCTTAAATAAGAAAGCATCTTTATATCATCTGAAAAGATGTTTTTATTTCAAGTTAAACCATTTAAATAGAAACAGTATGGAAGTAAAAAAATCTCCAAACGCAAATCTGGAAAAAAGCAAATCGCTAAGTGTCCTGATGGGATTAATCGTTGCTCTTTCCATTGTATTTGTAAGCTTTGAATGGGGAACCAGAGAGATTCAGGTTGCCCAAAGAGACTTCTCCGGCGAAATTCTTGTAGAGGAAGAACTCATTTACAACATACCGGAAGATGTGCCGCCTCCACCACCGCCCCCCCCAACACCTGTAGTGGCTGAAGAATTAAATGTTGTAGATGACAATGTCGATTTGGAACAACACGAAATTCTATCATCTGAAGATGACCAAAACAGTGGCCAGCCTGAACATTTTGCTCCGCCTGCAATAGTAGATGATGAGGAAGAATCTACTGATCAGATTTTTAGAATTGTAGAAGAGATGCCGGTATTTCCGGGTGGAGAGCAGGAGCTACTGCGATTCATCAACAAATCTGTGAAATATCCGGTAATCGCACAGGAAAACGGTATCCAGGGACGTGTTATATGTACTTTTACCGTTAATCAGGATGGCAGTGTGGTAGATGCTGAAGTAGTTCGTGGCATTGATCCTTCACTTGATAAAGAAGCATTGCGGGTAATAGGTGTTATGCCCAAATGGCAACCGGGTAAACAAAGAGGGAAACCGGTACGGGCAAGATACACTCTACCTATAGTATTCAGGCTGCAATAAACTTTTCATTTGTGTGTTCAATACTAATTCTTATTTGTTGTTATATACTCTCTAAAAATTACAATTATGGAAGTAAGAAAACATTCCGGTTAATTAAATAATCCGGCCGGAACGACTGATAATCGGAGCCTTTTTTATAGATTTGTAAATAAAAAGAGGTAAATGTATACTTTTAAAGAGATATCAGATAGAATCGAAGCAGAAGTGGAGCAACTCCGGTTCCCCTATTCCCCGGAGAGTTTATATACTCCGATTGAATATATACTCTCCCTGGGGGGAAAAAGAGTCCGGCCGGCATTGACATTGATTGGATGTAATATATTTAACGATTCTGTAGAGGATTCGGTTCAGGCAGCACTGGCATTGGAGGTATTTCATAATTTTACGCTGTTGCACGATGATTTAATGGACCAGGCTGATATACGGAGAGGACAACCAACCGTCCATAGAAAATGGGATGCCAATACAGCTATTCTTTCCGGTGATGCCATGTTAATTGTAGCTTACCGGTTGATAACAGAAATCCGGAATCCACAAACCCCTCTTTTTATCAAACTATTTTCGGACATGGCACTGGAAATATGCGGAGGACAACAATATGATATGAAGTTTGAAAACCGGACAGATGTTACAGAGGAAGAGTATCTGGAAATGATTCGCCTCAAAACAGCGGTTTTGTTAGGTACAGCGTTAAAAATCGGAGCATTAAGTGGAGGAGCAACGCCTGAGCAGGCTGACCTGTTATACGAATATGGAATCAACATCGGCCTGGCTTTCCAACTGAAAGACGATTTACTGGATACTTATGGTGATGCGGCGACTTTCGGGAAAAATATTGGAGGTGATATCCTTTGTAATAAAAAAACATATCTGTTGATCAATGCATTACAAATGGCAACTGCGGCTCAATATACTGAATTATTAAACTGGATGGACAAAAAACAGTTCAATCCGGAAGAAAAAATCCGGGCTGTGAGATCAGTATACGATGAGTTGAACATTCAGCGTCTTTGTGAAAATAAGATCGAAAGTTATTATAAAAATGCACAGGAAATTCTTCAGTCACCCTTACTTCCCCAGGGACGTTTATCCGTACTATCAGAAGTAAGTAATAAACTGATGTTCAGAGAATCTTAAGTATGAAGATCGTCGATACACATTGCCATTTATATCTGGAAGAGTTCAGTCAGGATGTAGATGAAGTAATTGCTTCCGCCCGGCAAAATAATATCAGCCATATTATTTTACCAAATGTAGATACAACGACAGTTGCTGATCTCTTTAAGCTGACAGAACAGTATCCGGACTATTTTTATCCTCTGTTAGGACTTCACCCTACAAGTGTGGGCGATTCTTACAAAAAAGACTTACAGGTAATAGAGAACTATATTTCGCAGCATACTATATATGGTATAGGTGAAATAGGCATTGACCTGTATTGGGATAAAACCTATAAGAAAGAACAGATTATTGTATTCGAAGAACAATTAAGATGGAGTCTGGACCTGAACCTACCGGTATCTATTCATACCCGGGAAGCGTTTCCGGAAGTAATAGAGAGCCTATATAAAGTAGGACCGGAAAAGTTGAAAGGAGTTTTCCACAGCTTCACCGGAACGATAGAAGACCTAAAAGAGATAAATAAACTCCCGGGATTCTTTATTGGAATAAACGGGGTGATTACTTTTAAGAATTCAGATTTATCTTCTGTTATAAAAGAAACCAGGCTTAAGAAAATTGTTCTTGAAACCGATGCACCTTATCTTGCCCCGGTACCTTTCCGGGGAAAAAGAAATGAACCGGTTCATTTATGGAATACGGCAAAAAAGGTTGCAGAAAGCCTGGAAACAGATATAAAAATGATAGCTGAACAAACCTCTAAAAACGCTTTAGAGCTGTTTGGGATTACGAAGTAGAGTGTTTTATACACTATCTTTTATACAAGTCGGAAATTTCTGGGAGTATATGATGATTTTATCAATCAAAAACTTTAGATTTGTAGACTAAAACATTTGCAATTGGGATTTTTTTCGTATTTTGCGCTCGTTTTATAGGAGATGGTGCCTGATTTTTGGAGAGATGCTCGAGTGGCTGAAGAGGCACGCCTGGAAAGCGTGTATACGCCTAAAGCGTATCGCGGGTTCGAATCCCGCTCTCTCCGCTTAAAAACATACCATGAATATTAACAACAAAAAAATAAAACAAATAAGAATTATTAATCTTAAAAATTGAACACACAATGAAAAAGTTATTTGCAAAGGCATTCTTGGGTTTATGCGCCCTCGGAACTTCTACTGTAGCATTCGCTCAGGAAGCTGCTGACCAGGTGATTGAAGGTGGTATTCATCATGCTTTAAAAACAAAATTTATCGAAGGTGGTGCTGACTTTATGAGTTTGGTTGCTATCGCGTTGATCCTCGGTCTGGCTTTCTGTCTGGAAAGAATTATTTATCTGAATTTAGCAGAAACTGATACTGATAAATTATTAAGCGGTATTGAAGATGCATTGGATAAAGGGGATGTAGAAGGAGCGAAAGCGATAGCACGCGACACAAGAGGTCCTATTGCTTCTATTGCTTACCAGGGTTTAATGAGAATAGACCAGGGTATAGATGTAGTTGAAAAATCTATCATTTCTTATGGTGGTGTACAGGGTGGTTTATTAGAAAAGAACTTATCCTGGATCACACTGTTTATTGCTATGGCTCCTTCATTAGGGTTCTTAGGTACAGTAATCGGTATGATCATGGCGTTCGATAAAATCGAACAGGTTGGTGATATCAGTCCTACAGTTGTAGCAGGAGGTATGAAAGTGGCTTTGATCACAACAGTAGGTGGTCTTATTGTTGCTCTTATCCTTCAGATTTTCTATAACTATCTGTTAAGTAAACTGGAAGCTATCCTGAATAAAATGGAAGATGCTTCTATTAGTTTAATTGACTTGGTTATAAAATACAATCTGAAATATAAAAAATAAGAATTAACGACTATGGCAGTTACTAAAATAAGAAAAATATCCAGCTGGACATTATTGGCCTGTGTTGTCATTAGTGTTATCGCGCTGTTGATGTTTTATATAGGAGGAGTCGAAGATCCTGCTGCAGAAATGGCAACGCCTGTAAATACAGATTTATTACTGAACTGGACCTATGTATTATTTGGTCTGACAGTGGTTAGTACTGTTATATTTGCTATCTGGCAATTTATAGGAACATTGAAAACCAATACTAAAGGGGCATTAATGGGATTAGGTGCGATAGTAGTATTCATTGTAGTAATGTTTATTGCGTATTCCATTGGTGATACTACTCCATTGGCTTCCATTAATGCGGATTCTGCTCATTACAATACTCCATTTTGGCTAAAAGTTACAGACATGTGGATTTATACTACTTACATTTTGATCGGTTTGATCATTTTAGCAGTAGTATTAGGAAATGTGAAGAAACTTTTTGGCAAGTAATTAATAACGTAGCTAAATACGAAATAAATGGGTAAAAGAAAGACACCGGGTATTAATGGTTCTTCGTCTGCCGACATTGCTTTCATGTTGCTTATCTTTTTCCTTATTACAACATCAATGGATACAGATAAAGGTTTGGCAAGACGTTTGCCGCCTCCTGTAGACAAATCAACTATTGATGCCGTTGATATTAAAAAAAGAAATCTGATGATCGTATTGATCAATACAAACAACCAGATTCTTTGTAATGGGGATTATATTGAATTAGCACAATTGAAAGATCGTGTAAAAGAGTTCATCGAGAACCCTTATAATGACGAAAGCAAACCTGAAAAAATAGATGAGGATGTTCCATATTTCGGGAAAATGCAGGTTACCAAAAACCATGTTATTTCATTGCAAAATGACCGGGGTACCGAATATCAGGCATATATTGATGTTCAAAATGAATTGGCTATGGCCTATACTGAATTGAGAGATGATGTTTCTCAGAAGAAATTCGGTAAAACATTCATAGAACTGGATGAAGAACAACAAAAGGCTGTGCAGAAGATATATCCACAAAAGATATCGGAAGCAGAACCTAAAAATTATGGAGGTAAATAAGTTATGGGAAAGTTTAGTAAAGCGGGCGGACGTGAAATGCCCGAATTAAATACTTCTTCACTACCTGACTTAGTATTTGCGTTCCTATTCTTTATCATGATGGTAACAACTATGCGTGAAGTAACACTGAAAGTAAAATTCCAGACACCGCAGGCTACAGAGCTTCAGAAACTGGAGAAGAAATCATTGGTTACATTCATTTATGTAGGTCCTCCTCAGGACGAATTCAGAGCAAAGATGGGTGCTGAAACCCGTATTCAGTTAAACGATAACTTTGCTGAAATCTCTGAGATTCAGGATTACATCGCACAGGAGAAATCCAGTATGAAAGAAGAAGATCAACCTTTCATGACTGTTTCCATCAAAGCTGATAAAGAAACAAAAATGGGGGTTATTACTGATATTAAACAGGCACTACGTGAAGCGTATGCATTGAAGATCAGTTATTCTGCAAGAGGTAACTAATAATAAGAGTAACCTTATATAATAAAAAATCTGTTTTGAATATTCAAAACAGCTTTTTTATTTACTTACAAACGTTTATTACTTTACATCATATACCTTTTTGTAAAGGCAACTCTTTACTGTTTCAAAATTCTCTACCGAAAGATAATGTTCCGTACTCATCAGTTTCATTTCAACCTCACTGCTCTCCGGATAATAAGGTGGCTGAAAATAAACCTGGTCATACACAACAAACCCAAGCCGCTCATAAAAAGAGATCCGTCTTTTTGATAAATCATCTTCAGGTAATTCAACTTCCAGTACTACCGGCTTACCGGCGATTGATTTAATTAGTTCTATGACTTTAGCGCCAATTCCTCCATTCCTTGCATCCGGTTCTATGGCAAAATGCTCCACATATACAAACTCATCAAAAAACCATAGTGTAATAAAACCCGCATACTTGTTATCTTTTTCTATTATATACAGGCTAAATAAGGGTTCTCTTTCTATAAATTCTTTTATAATAGAAAAAGGGCGTCTTTCCTCTACAGGGAATGAATCATTATAAGTTTGTTCTACACAATTGATCCATGGGTTATTCGAAAACTCCACTAACCGACAATGAATCTGATTTTTATTTTCCATACATCCTCTGATTATAATGCTACAATTCGTTTGTAAAAAGTTATAGTATCTTATATTTAGAAACTTTTATTACCTATGATAAGTATGTTTTGACTATATTTGTGTTACTTCGTAAGTTAAAAACGAATTCACTTATAGACAAATATAATTAAATTATGGGACATCACCAATTAGATTCATTGGATGAAAAGATTCTGAAACTGATAATCAATAATGCCCGCATGCCTTTTTTAGAGGTAGCACGCGAATGTAATGTATCCGGAGCTGCTATCCACCAGCGCATTCAGAAACTGACAAACCTGGGTGTTATCAAAGGATCCGAATTTATTATTGATAATACAAAAGTGGGTTATGAGACCTGTGCTTACATGGGATTGTTTTTAAAATCTCCCGGACAGTTTCCTTCTATAACAGAAGCATTGAAACAAATTCCGGAAGTGGTAGAATGTCATTATACAACAGGACAGTATGATCTTTTCATTAAGATTTATGCCAAAAACAACCAGCATCTTTTAAACATTATCCATAATAAACTTCAACCCTTAGGATTAGCAAGGACAGAATCCTTGATATCCTTCAAAGAGGCTTTTAAAAGGCAAATACCTATTGATCTTGACGAGGAGGATTAAAAATATTATTATACAGATATAAAAAAATCCCGGAACTTCTTGGAAGACCGGGATTTCTTATATCTGTATGCGTTATTTTAAAATTCTGCGTTATTAGGAGTACGCGGAAAGGGTATTACATCCCGGATGTTTGCCATTCCCGTTACAAATAATAACAGACGTTCAAAGCCTAACCCGAAACCGGAATGTGGAGCTGTTCCGAAACGGCGGGTATCCAGATACCACCAGATATCTTTTGTTGGAACACCCATTTCTTGTGCTCTGCGAGATAGTTTTTCTAAGTCTTCTTCTCTCTGTGAGCCTCCAATTATTTCACCGATTTTAGGGAACAGAACATCCATAGCACGAACTGTTTTACCATCTTCATTCTGTTTCATATAGAAGGATTTGATCTCTTTCGGATAATCCGTCAGAATAACCGGACATTTGAAATGTTCTTCCACCAGATAACGTTCATGCTCTGAAGCCAGATCAGCACCCCAATAAACAGGGAACTCAAATTTACGTCCATTTGCTACAGCCTCTTCCAGTATTTTGATTCCTTCAGTATAGGTAAGTCTTACAAAATTCTGTTTTAAAACAAATTGCAAACGCTCTATCAACTCTTTATCAAACATATTGTTAAGGAATTGAATATCTTCCATACAGTTATCCAACGCCCATTGAATACAATATTTAATAAAGTCTTCAGCCAGTTGCATATTTTCTTCAATCTCGTAGAAAGCAACTTCCGGTTCTATCATCCAGAATTCAGCCAGGTGACGGGGTGTATTGGAGTTTTCCGCACGGAAAGTGGGACCGAATGTATAGATTGCTCCCAAAGCCATTGCAGCCAATTCACCTTCTAACTGGCCCGAAACTGTTAGACTTGTCTGCTTACCGAAGAAATCACCGGCGAAATCAACAGCACCTTCCTCTGTTTTTTTAACATCGTTCAAATCCAGTGTAGTAACCTGAAACATTTGGCCGGCACCTTCACAATCCGAACCTGTGATAATAGGCGTATGAAAATAGGAAAAGCCTCTTTCATGAAAGAAACGGTGAATAGCCATTGCCATATGATGGCGGATTCTAAATACCGCACCGAATGTATTTGTTCGTGGACGTAAATGTGCTATTTCGCGCAGGAACTCCAGTGAATGTCCTTTTTTCTGTAAGGGATAAGTGGCAGGATCGGCAGTACCATATATTTCTATTTCCTCAGCCTGAATCTCACAGGTTTGACCCTGTCCCTGTGATTCGACCAAAATACCATTTACGCTAATACAGGCACCGGTTGTTATGGGTTTGAGGTATTCTTCACCTAATTTTTCTATATCAACAACGATTTGAACATTATTAATTGTAGATCCATCATTCAAAGCAATAAAATTGACTTGTTTACTACCTCTGCGGGTACGTACCCATCCTTTTACATTCACTTTTGTACCGAATGATTCGCTTTTCAGTACATCTACAATTTTTGTTCTTGTAATTGTTTCCATCTTCGTAAGTTATTTACACATAAACAGAATAAACAAGATAGCCGGTTTTTAAAATGAACCGGCTATCTGAAGTTAATTTATAAGTTATTCAAACACTCCCATACGAAGCGCGTTCACTTCTCTTTCTGACAGATAACGCCATTTACCTTTGCTCAGGTTTTTCTTATTCAAACCGGCAAAATAAACACGGTCAAGTTTGATAACATGATATCCCAGTGATTCGAAAATACGGCGTACAATACGGTTTCTTCCCGAATGTATTTCAATTCCTACCTGGCTCTTATCATTGTCGATTGCATAACCGATTGCATCCGCATAAATTTCTCCATCTTCCAGTTCAATACCATTTGCAATCTTTTCCATGTCTTCAATAGCCAGATTCTTATCCAACCAAACATGATAGATTTTCTTCTTTTTGTATGAAGGATGAGTAAGTTTTGATGCCAGATCACCGTCATTGGTAAGCAACAACACTCCTGTTGTATTTCTATCCAGGCGTCCTACCGGATAAATTCTTTCATCACAGGCACCTTTCACCAAATCCATCACCGTACGACGATTCTGAGGATCTTCTGAAGTAGTTACACAATTTTTCGGTTTATTCAAAACGATGTACACTTTACTTTCGATCTGCACAGGGCGTTCATTGAACAATACCTCATCCGCACGGGTAATTTTAGTTCCTAATTCGGTTATTACCTCTCCGTTTACTTTTACCGCACCGTTTTTGATAAATTCGTCTGCTTCACGACGGGAGCAAACACCGGCATTTGATAAAAATTTGTTCAAACGAATTGGTTCATTAGGATCAGCCAATACCTCTTTATACTTCAGTTGTTTCTGGAAATTGTATTTATTATTCGGATTGTAATCTGATGTCCGGCGATTGTTATTCATCGGACGTCTGTTTCCATATCCACCTCCATTATTATATCCACCGTTGTTATATCCACCACGGTTGTTGTTTCCATAAGAAGGTCTGCCACCCTGACGATTATTTCCATAACCTCCGGAATTTCCATATCCCCCACCAGTATTTCCGTAACTGTTAGTACGTGCATCTCCTACACGTGGTCTTCTTTTCTTCATGCCGTCACCCGACATGCCGTCACCACCGGGGGTAGCCGAATACGCTCTTTCGGGACCATTATCGTAGTTCGGACGCGGACGGTTATTATAACCATCGTTATTGCCATATCCTCCACCATAATTATTATTTCCGTAAGAGTTCCGGTTATTATTATAACCACCCTGGCGGTTATTGTTATAGCCACCCTGACGGTTATTCCCATAACCTCCGGAATTATTTCCATAATTATTCCGTGGGCGATTTTGTCCATACGAATTATTACGGTTATCTCCATACGATCTGTATCCTCCCCGGTCATCCTGAGAGTTATACGATCTGCGTTCATAGTTACCTTCAGGTCTGTTATACCCCTGATTGTAAGGTCTCCTTTCAGTTTCCTGATCTGTGTTTTCCCGACGGATACTTGGTATCACTTTCCTTGGGCGCGCTTGAGATTCATCTCTTTCTTCTGTACTCATTGCTGTAAATTGAATAAATAATTAACGACTATGTGACCTCACGGCCACCACCATTTTTCTCTCTTAAAATAATTAATATTAAATACCTGTATAATTAAGCGGCGAAATCGCCTTTAATTCAACTTTTATTTTATCATCTACATTTAACGCATCAATAAAATCACTAATTGATTCCTGTGTAATTTTACTATTTGTTCTTGTCAAAGCCTTTAAAGCTTCATATGGTTCCGGGTAGCCTTCCCTTCTTAAAATAGTTTGAATACCTTCTGCTACTACAGCCCAACATTCATCTAAATCGTGGTATAAGGCTTTCTCATTCAATAACAATTTTCCTAATCCTTTTGTTAAGCTCTTGAATGCAATTTCCATATGTGCCAAAGGCACTCCTACATTTCGTAAAACTGTTGAATCAGTCAAATCTCTTTGTAAACGGGACACCGGCAATTTTGCAGCCAGATGTTCCAGTATAGCATTGGCAATTCCCAGATTTCCTTCTGCATTTTCAAAGTCAATCGGATTTACTTTGTGCGGCATCGCAGAGGATCCTACTTCTCCGGCTTTGATTTTCTGTTTAAAATATTCCATTGAAATATATTGCCAGAAATCACGGTTTAGGTCAATCAATACCGTATTTATACGTTTCATGCCGTCAAAAATAGCGGCTAAATTATCATAATTGGATATTTGCGTTGTATATTCCTCCCGTGTAAGTCCTAATACATTGCCGACAAAATTATCCCCAAAAGCTTTCCAGTCATAATCCGGATACGCCACTTTGTGCGCATTGAAATTACCAGTTGCTCCTCCAAATTTAGCAGAAACCGGAACTGATTTCAACAACTCCAGTTGCTTTTCCAGACGATATACAAATACCATTACCTCTTTTCCTAAACGTGTAGGGGAAGCAGGTTGTCCATGTGTCTTTGCTAACATGGGTATATCTTTCCAATCCTCAGCACATTTTCTCAGCACATTAATCACCTCCTCTAAACCGGGATAAAACACTTCGATCAAAGCATCTTTCACTGATAAAGGCACAGATGTATTGTTTATATCCTGTGAAGTCAGTCCAAAATGGATAAATTCTTTATAAGCCTGCAAAGAGAGAAGATCAAATTTTTCTTTGATAAAATATTCTACAGCTTTTACATCGTGGTTGGTAACCCCTTCTATTTCTTTTATCCGGTTTGCATCTTCCAGAGAGAAATCTGTATATATTTTTCTTAAAGCCTCTACCGTAGCAGAATTATTCACTCCTTTGAGTTGAGGTATAAAGCCGGCTAAAGTAATAAAATACTCTATTTCAACTTTTACTCTATACTTAATAAGAGCATATTCCGAGAAGTAAAGGGCCAAGCTTTCGGTCTTATTTCTATATCTTCCATCAACGGGAGATATGGCTGTTAGTGCTGGGAATGTCATATACCTATTTTAATTACTATACAAAGATAATGCATTTCTCTGAAAAAAAGGCTACTAAAGAAATGTTTTTTATTTTTCCGGACAAAAAGTTTGGAGATATACAAATTAGAACTATCTTTGCACCGTCTTAAGAGAGATTAAGACATTCAAAATTGAATTTTGAAACAATATCCGGGCGTTTAGCTCAGCTGGTTCAGAGCACTCCGATTTATCGGAGGGGAAGGCTTTAAGCAAACAAAAACACCGGAGACAACATTTTGGGCGTTTAGCTCAGCTGGTTCAGAGCATCTGCCTTACAAGCAGAGGGTCGGCGGTTCGAATCCGTCAACGCCCACTTTTTAAGCTATCTAAATTCATTTTTAGGTAGCTTTTTTATTTAATAAAACCTTAAATTCAAAATAATATGTTTTACGTTTACATTTTATTCTCTGCTAAATTAGATTCCTATTATGTCGGATCTACAGGAAATATTGAAGATAGAATAAAAAGACATAACCAAGGCAGAAGTAAAGCGACTAAAAAAGGTATTCCATGGAGAATTGTTTATAAAAAAGCCTTTGAAACAAGATCCCAAGCCTATCGAGCAGAACTTTACATCAAATCGCAAAAAAGCAAAAGTTTCATTCAAAATCTTATTAAACAACAGCAGCCTACTGGGTGAAAAGCACTCCGACATGTCGGAGGCATCGGCGGTTCGAATCCGTCAACGCCCACTTTTTAAGCTATCTAAATTTATTTTTAGGTAGCTTTTTTATTTTACCATAAATCTATCAAAACAGGTTTCACGTTTATATTTTATTCTCAAAAAATAAAACGAATCTGTTCCCGGACTTGATCCGGGACCGCACTAAAGCTGACCGTTTGCATAGTTTTGTTATGCATTTACTGTTATTTTTTCCAATAACCCGGAATGCTCTATTTGCGATCCATATTAAGTCCGGGAATCAACTCTTTTTTACAGCTTTTTAATTAAAAGGAACCAACTGCATTAGGGCCGGGCAACCACTAGCATCATAGACTTCAATCACATCTTCCGGGCATGGGTTTACAGCATCTTTAAATGTAATATTTCGTTTCTTATCCCGGTTCTTCCAGGCTGTATCAATATTATAACGCAGCCAATCTTTATACTGTGGTTGGTTACCATCTTCTATAAGCATAACGATATATTGAGCAAAAATAGCAGCATAAATACCCTGTTCTATACCTGTTTTATATTCTAATATTCCGTCGGCATAACACATATGATTTTTTACATAATCAGCCCCCAGAACTGCATCATTCAAATATTGCTGATCACCGGTATGTTTGTATAACATAGTGGCAGCACCAATAAAAGTACCCTGGTTATAGAGATTAGTAGTCCAGTCAACCCGTATACTGCGGGGATATAAATGGTTGTAACGCATATTATCTGCTATTCTCCCGGTCTCTTTATCGAACAGTACATCCCGGGCCCATGCATACACAGTCTGAGCCTTTTCCAGATATTTAGCATCCTTCGTGATATTATAAAGTGTCATCGCTGCTACAATCGTAGGATAATTAATACAAGCCATTTTAGCATCATGGGCAAAACTCCACCAAAGCCCAACACGTTTTTTATCGTAAGCTTCTTCCCACACATAGAAGAAACCAGCCGAAGCATCAGCCAGATATTTTCCGTCCCCTGTGATCTCATAAGCACGTGCCAGAGAAATGATCCACCACATCATATCATCATAGATAAACCATTCATACTTGTCAGTCCAGTCATGACCGGTATACTGCTCATACCCTCCCTGGTAAATCTCATCAATCAGATTCCGGTATTTAGGAGATTTAGTTCTGTTGTAGGCATTCATAATCATATCCCAATAAATAGCCTGTGTCCAGATAGCTGCCCGGCCTTTTTTATTAGAATCAATTGCATACAACTTCATTTCCGGATTATAAAAAGTTTCGTGAAACGCATCAATGGCAGTAATTGCATCTTTCTTAGAATACACAGACTTTTGCTTTTTCACTGGGTCGGATGCCCACAAATTCGTGGCTGATAGTGTAATCAGCCCAATCAATAAAATACTTTTCTTCATGGTCTAAATTAAATTAAAAACAACAATCAGGGATAAAGTAACAAAATTTAAAGTATTCCTCACAAATAAATCCTCAACAAAATCATTCTTTTCTCTAAAATTTCTCAACAAATCCATTCAATTTATTTGGAAATTCAAAAATAAACTATACCTTTGCACCGTCTTAAAAGAGATTGAGACACTCAAAATTCAATTTTGAAACAATATTCCGGGCGTTTAGCTCAGCTGGTTCAGAGCATCTGCCTTACAAGCAGAGGGTCGGCGGTTCGAATCCGTCAACGCCCACTTTAAGCTATCTAAATTCATTTTTAGGTAGCTTTTTTATTATATATAGCGTTTTTACACTACTTTTATTCCTCAGTAGCAATCTATCTAAAAGCAGACAACCCATGCAAAATAGACAAAATCAAAAATTACAACAGTATCTTACTGGTAATATTGGGGACTTTAGGATGTATAATCTTATTATTAGGAATTATAGTTATTGAAATATTTCCCAAAAACTATGAAACCGGTTATCACAGACTTATAGCAGAAGAGAAAACAGACATATTAAATCGAGGGAACTTATGCAAGCAAATGATATCATATGAATTCCCCTGGCTAATAAGTTCATATGATAGAGATTACTTTTATTAATGTGTAGCTTTTATATTGAAGGTTTCTATATTATACTGTTCCAATATTTTTCCATCGCCATACACATGATTTTTATCTATAGCGAAGCCTTTTCCTAATATTCTGAATGAAGGCAGATCCACATTCATTCCTACATTATTATAGTATATATCGTTTTTATCGCCACTATATGCACTTTTGTCATGAAAATATCCAAAAGTAGGAGCATGTGAGTTTTTGATTATCTCTCCGTTGATAAATACATGATTCTTATCAATCCAACAATTACTTCCAATGAATTTTTCAAATGTTTCGGGGTCTGCACCGGATACAATAGAATTTTTGTAGAATACATGATCCTTATCTCTGGAATAATCCTTATAAGTATCTTTGAAGAGCTCAAAAGTTGTAGCGTCTGCACTCTCTATTTTTTGAGTTTCATAATACACGTTATTCTTATCTTTGGTAAACGGATAATCTACATATTCAAAGGTTTCAGGATCAGCATTTTTGATGATTTCAGTTTGAAAAAACACATTATTTTGATCTTTTGCGTATAGATTATTAATAACCTGGAAGCTGGGAAGGTGAACATCTACGATAGTTTTGTCGTCAAAAAAAGCAATCTTATCGTCTCTGCCATATCTGTCATTCAGCGGACGATACGTGTTAGGGGCTGCTCCTGTTATTTTCGTTTTACCATGATACACTGCAACTGCATCCCGTCCTACCAATTCGGAAATGAGTTCAAAGGTAGCCACTTCTGCCCCTTCTACTTTATAAGAGAGACAATAAACGGTACGTTTATCTTTACCATAATACTTATTCAGTATTTTAAAGGTATTAGGATCCGCGTTGGGTAATTTTTCAACTTCTATGTTTCTGTAGTAAACTCCCGATTCATATATGTCAAATAAGATCGGCTCGCTTTTGTTGATTGCGGCTTTAATATATCGGTGGTTTTTATCTTCAGCTTCCTCTCCCGAGCCGTCAGTAACCTTAAAAGTCGCGGCATCAGCTTCTTTTATCCGGGTAGAACGATAATATACAATAGAATCATTTTTTATATAATAGGGATAATACTTATTTCCAAGTGTAAAATTATCAGAGTATAACCCTGACAATCTGACTCCGTGAAAATACACATATTTGTCAGTGGTTGCTATATGCCTGTTTAGTAATGTGAATGTATAAGGATCGGCATCCTCTAATTTCTTTGATTCGTAATATACATTTTTTCCATCAGTTCCATAAGCTGTCCTCATTATCAGTTTAAATGTCTTCGCCTGTGCATCAGCGAGTTTTTCTGCATTCCAGTACACATTCCGGAAATCTTTAGTATAAGGAGAAGTACTGTCTTTTATCACAAATGTATTGGGATCGGCATCTTCCAATATTTTTATAATTATTTCTCCATAGTCTTTTTCCTGATAAAAATATACCTGGTTTCTATCTTTCATATAATGGGTTCCCCATAAAATTTCAAAAGAATCCGGATCGGTATTTTCTATTTTTGTGACTTCCTTTGAAAAGTTGTGCTCGTAATATACTCCATCTTTGTCTTTTACAAACCAATTTCCTAATACATAAAAAGTTGTAGCGTCATAATCTTTATATATCTCGTGATTATTACGTGCATTATATACATGGTTTTTATCTTTAACATACCATTCTTCCAATACGATGAAACTTTCAGGATCGGCATCTTTTACAACAGTAGTATAATAATACACACGATTTTTATCTTTAGCATAAGTTACCACTGGTCCATAAGGACTTGGAGAGGCATCAATGAATTCAAAAGTCTCGGGGTCGGCTTCTTCTATTTTTGTTAATCTGTTATAAACTTTGCCATAAACTCCGTCGTCTTTAATGATATACACAAAATGTCCGCTACCAAAACCGAATTGGAAAAAATAAAGGAAAAAGAGAAAATAACAACTTCTTCTCATTCTATGAATGTTAAAAATTACCGGATGAAATCTTCCTGTTTTTAATATGCTAAAATACTTTTTGAGATAGATTTCGTAGGTAAAAATACTAAATAATTAGAGTTTTTATTCCTTAACCGGTTCATTTCTGTTTTTTAGTTCTTCCTTTAATTCTGTTAGAAGATTATTCCTATGTAAATTAATAATGCTTCTTCTAAAGAATACGGTACAATAATACCTATAAAGATAACGAATGACGGGGTTAAAACCGGGACAATTAATAAACCACATTTCAAATTATAGTTTCACACGGAACATGCGTTCACTAAGGGTAAAGGATACAGTCATACCAACAGAATACTGTTGCAGGTGGCCCGATATTAATGTATAATCATAATAGATTCCGGTATTTAACACGCCCTGGAACATAGGCAAAGCCATACCCGTGCTTGCCCGCCAGGAGATACCACTCTTTCCGGCTATCGTATAAGAGGGAGTTGACACATCAATACCGGCTTTATACTTTACCTGTTTCCAGTAACTCTCAAACTCGCGTCCACCCGGGTCCAGGCAAATACCACTACGAAACTCATGTATATCCTGATATTTTACGCGGCTTATATTGGTAGACAGCAAACTGTTCCTGCGAAATGTATAATCCAGGGCGTATGTCATCTTTTTATGCTGTAGCCCAAATCCAACCCCGTAAAATTCAGGCAGATATTGCGTCTGATTCTTTACTTTTATTTCTGAAGAAAAAGTAGAACCTGTGACATTTTTGAAATTACTCAATTTGTATTTATGACGGTACCCATACACTAAACCAATTCTCAGAGCTGTATTCTTTCCTATGGCACGGTCATATTGGAGTCCGAAATCCGCATGGAACAAATTAGCATCAAAACCGGTTTTGTACTCCATATTCGATTGGGACTCATACATAGTAACCGAACCGAAATAATAGTTCAGGTTAACCCCGAAAGAGAAATTATAGGGCAGCAGTACCCCTGTACTTAAAAAAGCTTTTGATAAACCACCATCGCCCTGGTATATACTGGTAACATACGATCCGGGAGCACCTTCTACTTCTGATTGTCCCCGGAAATAATACCCTACAGCAGAGTAAGGTGCCAGGCCAGCCGCCATATACACACGGGGCATAATGCGTCCGCCTAATAAAAAAGAGGATAAATTCCCTGTAAAAGCCTTGTGTTTATTATCACCCGAACTATACCAGTTATTTTCGAGAAACAGGGAAGACTCCGCATAAATTTTCGCAGAATCCATACCTACCAGACCTGCCGGGTTTCCAATATTTATCAGCCAGTTATCTCTCATTCCATAAGACACTCCGCCCATAGCCGCATTTTGTCCGTATAGTCCGGACACCACTTCACCTACTCCATACATCGAATACGGCGAAGAAGTTAATTGGTTTTGTCCTGTTATATGAAAGGATAGTAATAACAGAAATGCTATATATTTAATATTTCTCATAAATCTTGTATGTTATCTGAAGTTTTAAAGGAGTATCTGCTACATGCTGGTCACCAAATGTCAGATTCTTAAACGTTGTTGTATAAGTAGAGCTATTAAAAACAAGTTGCAGGTTATGCTTATACCTTCCGGATGTACCCATCTCCTGCTGGATAAAATCAGTAATATCGAAATAATAATAGGTACCATTGGGTACATCTCTCTTTTCGACCAGTGTTGCAATCTGCACTTCCGATCCCAGATAATCATTAACCACATCTACCGTCACATTATTCTCATCCGCAATATACAGGTACACACTATCAGGCAAAGCATTAAAATCCGAATAGGTTCCCAATTCCGGATAAAACATCAGATAAGCAGCATCCACTTCTACCCGCTCACCCGTCCACATCAGATTATTAATATGAGGAAAATCCAACCTGCAATACCATCCCAAACCACCATAAAGAACTCCCCTGTTGCCAACCTCTGCGGAAGAGATCTCCACATTCTCCATTTCTATGGATTCCAGCGGAGTTCCGGTATAGTCATGGTTGAAATTATTAAACTGTTTAGCTGTATTTAAAGTAATCTTTACAGTTTTCGCATCTTCCGGATCTGTCGTCAAATGGTAATGCAACACGATCACACCGGACGAATCGTTTGCCTGAAATGTCAACATCGAATTATTACTCTCATCCGGCTTTAAAACCAATCCCTGGAAATAATCCTGAAACCGTTCGGCCGAAATCGCATCGTCCCGTCTATGCAAAAGGTACAATAATTCCTCTCCCAGGTCATCATCCAGACGGAGTTCTATCTTCTGGTCATCTGTATAAGGTTTAGGATAGAAACTTTTACTGATCATCGGTACCGGCTCGTAGGCAAACTCACTGGTATTATATAAATATCCATTCTCATCTTCTTTGATTTTCTCTGTCAACTCATGCACATGAATCCTAAACTCATTCAGTGTATCGCCGATAAAATGAGTATTTACAATCAACTGAAGCGTAAGAGAATCAAACAAAACTGTATTTTCCAGTTCGGTAGAATAAGAAGGAGCAGAAAACGGAAGATACGAACTGGCTTCTATCTTTCCCCAGACCGGATGATCATATATCCCTGCCATAATAGTAGATTGTCCGGACGTTTCAACAGAGTCCATCTTCATTAAAGTTACAATAACTGTTCCGGTATCTGTCATCACACTTGTAAAAACAGAATCCACCAACCGGTCACCAAATGTATTATTTTCATCATAACAGGAGAAGAATACGCATATAAAAGCCAATCCTCCCAACACAAAAAATACCCAACGTCTCTTATACATTATAATACTTGAATTAATGAAGTATCCATCTTTATTTAAAAATCGAAGCAAATTAGATACTTATATATGAGTTGTGCAATTTGAACCTGTGAACAGCCTGTTTAACTCTGCCAACGGTTTAAAATCATCTATAAATTAAGAATCCAAACCACATTATCAGACTCGTCCTTTCCGAATTGCTATTTCACCGATAAAAAAAGGCGGTCCGTCGATTTAATTTGTGCTTCCTGAAAATCAGTTGTTCATTTGTGCTGTAAATTTTCAGTATAGTAGATTTTCAAACTAACAAACGATTGATAAATAATTTATTTTAAGAAAAGAATGATGCAAAAAAGAGTATTAATGTTCTTAAGTCTGCTGTTATCCGTTGTGGTAACATCCTGTCATGACGATGATGATGATTTGATTGGGCTATGGGAAAGGTTTGCAGACTACCAGGGAGCTCCCCGATACGGAGCCGCATCTTTTACGCTCGGCAATAAAGGATATGTAATGGGAGGATTTGCAAATAATGAATCATATAAAGATCTCCGGGTATATGACATGGATAGAAATATCTGGAATCCTATTTCAAGTACAGACGAAAATTCAACAATTAATTTCCCGGGATTTGCCAGACATTATGGAGTTGCTGCCGGTTGTGATACCAACACTACAGGATATTTTGGTCTTGGCTTTTATTCTGATTATGATGGAAAAACAATATATTATCAGCCAACAAACTCACCTGGTAGTGATTTTACAGAGCCTGTACTACTAAATAACGAAGTTGGACGTTTACGCGACTGGTGGAAATTTGATCCCACTGGCAATAACGGTTCCGGAGAGTGGACAAGATTAGATGACTTCCCGGGAACAGCCCGCTATTATTCGATTGCCTTTTGTATAGGAACAAAAATATATGTAGGACTAGGATATGATAAGGAACAGGGAGACGTTGATGATATCTATGAATTTGACACAGTTACGGAAAAGTGGAATACGTCCCATATTGGTTATCCTGGTGGAAAAAGAAGAGGAGCTTCTGTATTTGTTATAGATGATATAGCCTATATATTCGCCGGCCAACAAAATGGCGATTATGACTACAGATTCTATTCATATAATCCCACAACTCAAACATGGACACAATTACGGGATATTGCAAATACAACAGACTATGATTACGATGACGATTATGCGATAGTACGTATGAATGCTTCCACTTTCGTTATAGACGGTTATGGATATGTAACATGCGGTAGCTATAGTAGTTTACGAACAGATACCTGGCAGTATAATCCTACAACAGACTTGTGGACAGATGTTCATAACTTTAAAGGCTCAGCCCGCGAATTTGCCGTATCTTTTTCAACCGGCAGAAAAGAGGGAGCTTTTATTACAACCGGTAGAAGTGGCTCATCCAGTTCAAGCTTTTTTGATGACACATGGAGATTAGATCCATACACATGGGATGATGACGATTGATGAGAATAGAGATCACTGAATTACCGGATTAAATCCAGATTCATGTTCCGGTATATGGGGTATCCGGAGCAACCGGCAACAGGTTAAGTTGCACTTATTTTCAATTCGGAAGTGGTATTTATACCATTCCCCGGATTGAGAAAGTAAAAAATAGAAATCAAAATATTCACTCTCTCATTAAAAGGACAATAATAGTTCTATTCATTCAGGAAAAGGCTCGCTATTGGTTAGTAGGCCTTTTTCGCTTTTTATTAGAACCATATATTTTTTACTTTCAAAAGTTTATCTTAATTTTACACCTGTAAAAACTATTAATCCATATTATGATGAAGAAATTTATTTTAGCAGCAACCGCCTTGGTTGTCATGAATTCATGCTGCACACAACAGGAAAATACCGCACCGGTAGAAGTAAACAAACAAGAAATTGTAGTAGAAAACATCCTGAACCGGCGTAGTGTCCGTAACTATACGGATGTACAGGTTACACAGGCACAGTTAGAAACATTGATGCAATGTGCTATCAATGCACCCAGTGCCATGAACCGTCAACCCTGGCAGGTTAGAGTTGTACAGGAGGCAAATATTCTGGACAAAATCCGGGCTGTAAACGAAAAAACGATTTACAATGCCCCCACTGTAATCTTTATCGCCAAAGATACAGAGAACCGGTACAGCGATTTTGATTGCGGACTCCTTACACAGAACATCCTGCTGGCAGCCGAATCCATGGATCTGGGAACAGTAGTTGTAGGTTCGGTCACAATGGTATTGAATACTCCCGAAGGAAAAGAGATTGTAGACAGTTTAGATCTTCCCGAAAACTATGAAGTAATTGTAGGCATCTGTCTGGGTAATAAAAACGAACGCCCCGACGCAAGACCCAGAGACGCAGAAAAAGTAAAATATATCAAGTAATAAAAAGAATAAAACAAAAATAATCCCGGATCAGATCCGGGATTATTTTTGTTCATCTATCTTCTCTTCATCCCCCCTTAGGGGGTTAGGGTGTTATTTACTTCTTATAAGTCTTATACCCATACACCGCCAGATTGCCTAATTCTTCCTCAATCCGTAACAACTGATTATATTTAGCCATACGGTCTGAACGGCTCAGAGAACCGGTTTTGATTTGTCCTGAATTAGTTGCCACAGCAATATCCGCAATAGTAGCATCTTCTGTCTCGCCCGAACGGTGAGAAGTTACCGACGTATATCCATTACGATGAGCCATCTCGATAGCATCCAGTGTTTCAGTCAATGTACCGATCTGGTTCACTTTAATCAGAATAGAGTTTGCACACCCACTTTCAATACCTTTTTTCAGGAATTCCACATTAGTTACAAACAGGTCATCCCCTACCAGCTGGCAACGGTTACCGATTTTATCCGTAAGCAATTTCCAGCCTTCCCAGTCATTTTCATCCATACCGTCTTCAATAGAATCGATCGGATATTTAGAGATCAGTTCTTCCAGATAAGCAACTTGTTCGTGCGCACTACGTTTGGCACCTTTAGCTCCTTCAAATTTTGTATAGTCGTATACACCGTTGGAATAAAATTCGGAAGCAGCGCAGTCCATAGCAATCGTTACATCTTTAGCCGGTTCATAACCCGCGGCCTTAATTGCCTGTATAATTGAATCCAGTGCATCTTCGGTACCGGCCAAAGTAGGAGCAAAACCACCTTCGTCGCCCACGGCAGTACTTAAACCACGGTCATGAAGTACCTTCTTCAATGCATGGAATACTTCAGCACCGATGCGCAGCCCTTCCCTGAAACTGGTTGCACCTACCGGGCGGATCATAAATTCCTGAAAAGCGATAGGAGCATCCGAATGCGACCCACCATTAATGATATTCATCATCGGAACAGGCATCACATAAGAATTGGTACCACCGATATAACGGTATAAAGGCAAATCCAGGTAATCTGCCGCAGCCTTAGCCACTGCCAGAGAAACCCCTAAAATAGCATTGGCACCTAATTTAGATTTTGTTTTTGTTCCGTCTAATTCCAGCATCTTATAATCAATCTCCCGCTGATTAACAGCAGGCATACCGATCAGAGCCGGAGCAATTACATTATTTACATTTTCCACAGCTTTCAAAACGCCTTTACCACCGTAACGTTTCTTATCGCCATCCCGTAATTCGATTGCTTCATTTTCTCCGGTAGAGGCACCCGAAGGAACAGCTGCACGCCCGAAAGCGCCACACGCCAAATGCACATCTACTTCCACAGTTGGGTTACCACGTGAATCCAAAATTTCACGGCCAATTACCTTTACAATTTCCATTACATTAAAATTTAGATTGTTATAAAACATAAGTCTCCTGTAAAAATAACAAACAGAAATTGTAAAATGTTGGAAACAAAAAAGAATATATACCCGGAAGAAACAAAATACCTACAAATAGGTAGAAAAAAACAAAAGGGGAACCGACATCACGTCGCCACCCCTCCCTTAACTTAAACGCCAAAACTAAATCTAAACAAAAAACACAAATAATGACAATATCTTATTTATTTCTGTTTTCATCTCTTCGTCTCTCTCCGGAATCCTTCATAAAATCACGGGCAAACTTTAATTCTGCCTGTTTATATTTAAAAAGCTTTTCAGGAGAAAGTATATTTTTAAATTTCTCGTAATATTCGAGTTCTAACTGTGCCTCTTTAAGACCTACACCAAGACATTCGTCAATCGTTTTGGTATAATCGGTGTCAGTTATATTTTTTGCTGTACGCATTTCCCGCTGGAGTTTACGGCAAACCATTCCTGCTTCGAACTTCTTTTGTTGTAATTCCTCACAGAGAGGCATAAACGCTGCTGCCTCTTCAGTTGTTAAACCTAATTCTGCCGTAATAAAAGCACTCCTTTTTACAAGAAAACTTTCTCTGTCAAAACGTCTGTCTGCCCTATTTCCATCTCGCTCCTGAGCATTAATTATTGTAGTGGACAAACTTAATAACGCAACAAATGTAACAAAAAATATTTTATTTAAAACAGAATTATTACAAAAATATGCTAATAACTTCATAAATTACACTTTTAATCAAAATATTTCCATTCTTCAGCAAGGAGAACCCCCTCATATTGACTCTCAATAAACTCCAGATAATCTTCATTTTCCTGTTCCATCATCTCCCGGAAATTATTTGCCGGAATATCAGAAACGGCATACACACTACCAGCCGGGGGTTCACTCTCCGGAGTAGTTACAAAAAACCTGAAGAATAACCCCAGCCCTGCGAACATAGCAGCCATATACATCCACGGGCGCATACGGTCCATCAGAGATACCTTTCTGGCTTCCGGAACGACTTTTTCAGGTAAACTATCCATCACCTGAGAAGTTAGATTCTGCATATAGCCTTCCGGAACCTTAAAAGGATTCTTATTCTTCAGGTCATCCAGATTATTTCGTTCTATTTTCATATAATTTCTTTTATACTCTTTCGACTCTCTCTGTCTTAAAAGGTTTAAACCTCTTTTGTTAAAAACTCCTCGATTTTTTTTACCGCATGATGATAGGAAGCTTTCAATGTCCCCACTGAAGTTCCTAAAATTTCAGACATATCATCATACTTCATCTCATCGAAATACTTCATATTAAAAACCAGCCGTTGTTTTTCAGGTAAAGCAAGAATTGCCTGCTGCAACTTCAATTGTGCAGCATCCCCGTCAAAATAATCATCTCCCTTCAAACGTTCAGCCATAAAGCCATCACCTTCCTCTATAGAAACATTTTGTTGGTTTCGTTGTTTGTTTAAAAAAGTGATGCACTCATTGATCGCGATTTTGTACAACCAGGTAGAAAGTTTAGCATCTCCGCGGAAATAATCAATTCCGGTCCATGCCTTTAAAAAGGTATTCTGCAAAAGATCATTTGCATCTTCATGGTCAAGTACCATTTTCCGGATATGCCAATACAACTTCTCTCCGTACATTTCAACGATCATAGCAAAAGCTTCACGCTGTCGGTCTGGCTCACGTAATTGTTCTACAATTTCAGCTTCCGTATATTGTCGCATCCTAACTAATTTGAGGGTAAATATATAAAAAACTTCTTACTTTTGCTTCAAAATAAAACATAATGGAATTAAACAATATAGAACTGCAAAAGATACTGATTGCTTTCGGGCTCACCCTGATTGCCGGATTGTCTACAGGGATTGGTAGCATTCTTGCTTTTTTTACCAAACGCACAAATACTAAATTTCTCTCCACAGCTCTGGGCTTCTCTGCCGGAGTAATGATCTATGTTTCATTCATGGAAATGATGCCTGATGCCAAAGAAAGCCTGACCCAATTTCACGGAGAGCGTACCGGTACCCTATACATGCTGCTTGCCTTTTTCGGAGGAATGGGCTTCATTAATCTTATTGACTTCCTGATACCCGAAGATAATAATCCGCATGAAATACAAAACGTAGAACAGCTCAACAAAAGCCCGGAAGGATTGGGGAAAACCGGCATGTTAGTAGCCCTATCCATTGCAATCCATAATTTCCCGGAAGGGATAGCCACTTTCACATCTGCTCTGAACAGTCTGGAAATAGCCATTCCCATCACCTTTGCAATTGCGATTCACAACATTCCCGAAGGAATCGCAGTATCAGTTCCTATCTACCAGGCTACCGGCAATAAGAAAAAAGCGTTCTGGCTCTCTTTCCTGTCCGGTATGGCCGAACCTGTCGGGGCTTTGGTTGGATTCTTTATCCTGTTACCATTCTGGACTCCTTCTATCCACGGATTAATCCTGGCTGCGGTATCCGGCATTATGGTATTTATTTCTATGGACGAGTTATTACCCAGCGCACAAAAATACGGCGAACACCACCTTTCTATCATTGGCCTGGTAGGCGGTATGCTGGTAATGGCCGCCAGTTTGTTCCTATTTATATAAAAACGAACACGCTGTTCAGAAACGAACACCTTTCGATATTTACAAACATCTGATAATAAAAAACATACACAAGTGGCACATGGTTTGTATAAAACATGCAAACATACAAATTCAGACCATGATATTACTTTATTTCAGGCATGCCTGGCAACTACTTAAACAAAATCCGTTTTACAGTATTATTTATATACTGGGTACAGGACTCTCTATTTCTTTGATAATGGTTATCGCCATTTTATTCTATATCCGTACAGCCAATATCTATCCCGAAACCAAACGGGACAGAATGCTTTTTGCCAGGCACACCGTTGCCAATACAGAGCGGAGCAGGGGCACATCCAACCTCTCACTGGAAACAGCCAAAACCTGTTTCAGCAATCTTAGCACAGCAGAAGCTGTAACCATTGTGTACAGTAATACCAAAAACATTTTCGCACAACCGGATTACAGTAAAGAGCAGGTACCGGTAGAAGTAAGATATACGGATGTTGATTTCTGGAAGGTATTTGATTTTAAATTTATTCAGGGTGGTCCCTTTACGGAAGCAGACCTGCAATCCGGTATACGCAATATAGTTGTTTCCGAATCTTTCGCCAAGAAAATGACCGGAACCACAGAAGCAGTAGGGAAAACAGTCAGCCTTGATTTCGAAAATTATAACATATGTGGAGTTGTAAAAGATGTATCCTATATAATGGTAAGAAGTTACGGAACGGTATGGATGCCTTATTCCCTCGTTCCGGAAACAGAACAATGGTGGAACCGGGAGGAATTCCAGGGTCTCTTAGGGCCTTTTGATGTGTATCTGGTAGCTCCCAGTGTAAAAGACAAAAAGAAAGTAAAGCAGGAAGCTGAAGAGATACTGAACCGGTTCGGGAATTCACTTACAGATGTAAAATTCACCCTCAACATAGACAATCAATTGGAAACCTATTTTCGTGAGTCGGCAGACTACGATATAAATTTCACAATCATTCTGCTTCAATATATTCTGTTAATCATCGTTCTGTTACTAATTCCGGCAGTAAGCCTGACAGGACTTACAGATTCTTTTATGGACAAACGGATAGCAGAGATTGGTATACGCCGCTCTTTTGGAGCTTCGCGGTATGTTTTAGTGAAACAACTAATTACAGAAAACCTGGTATTTACCTTGTTGGGCGGATTAATGGGACTTATCCTATCCTACCTGATTATGATCGCCACCCGGCAGTGGATTATTCATATCGGATTTAATACCCAATACAGTTCTTCTGTACCGGAAGGCACTGATGTATTGTTATCAACCGGGATGTTGATGAATATCCCCATATTTTTAGCGGCTCTGTTATTCTGTATATTATTTAATCTACTGGCTGTAGGCCTACCTGCCTGGCGTACAGCAGGCCGTGAAATTATTAATTCTTTATACATCCGATAAAAACAGCATCATGTTAAACTCAATATTGAAACAAATAATTAATCGAAGAAAAAGTAACTTCTGGGTATCCTTGGAAATTCTTCTTGTATTCTGCTTTCTTTGGTATATAGTAGACTATTTTTTTGTATTAAACTACAATTCCGCTCTAATATCCCACCGGGATTTAGAAAACACATTATTAGTCGAAATGGGTATCATAAAAGAAAATCATTCTAAATATACTCCAACCCCTCCGGAAGAAGAATTAGAAAACTTCCAACGCTTCATCAACCAGATCCGGTCATATCCGGATGTAGAAAAAACAGGATTATGTTCCAATTACTCTTATCCGGGTAGCCAGGGACAAAGTACCAGCCAATTCAAGGCAGTAAACGACACCCTTACATCTCCTGTACTGGCACAATTTTTCTCCATAATGCCCCAGGAAGATTATTTTGGCGTCTTCAGACATACCAGTAATGGTCAGCCTTTTTCTTTAACCAATCTCGAAGTAATAGATCCAAATAGTGTTATCATTACAAAATTAGTAGAAGAAAAGTTATTCTCCGGACAATCAGCCATAGGTAAAAGTATTGCATTTAACAGAGGAGATGATACACCTTACCGGATAATTGCAGTAATAGACGACATTAAACGGTTTTCTTATTTAAGACCTGTTCCCTGCGTATTTTTCCTTGATCCCATTACAACCCCCGGAGTAGCAAACACAAGCATTTCCATACGGCTTCGTCAGGGGGTATCTATAGATAAGTTCATTGAAAAATTCAAAAAAGAGAAAGCATTAGATTTAGAAATCGGCAATTTTTATCTGAAAAATATATCCTCTTTGGAAGAGATTGGAAAACGCACCGTACATACATATTATATGATAAATCAAATCAGGCTGCGTACAGGTTTGATGATCTTCTTTCTTTCAAATATATTACTATGTATCGTCGGTACTTTTTGGTATCGTATCCATGCCAGAATGAAAGAAATTGGACTCAGACGCGCCATTGGGTCTACCAAAAACCGGATTCGTTCATTACTTGTTTGGGAAGGCCTTATCCTATTATTATTTGTTTTACCCATCTGCCTCCTGTTAGAAATGCAGGTAGTACGGCTTGACCTATTGGATACACTCGGATATACTGAAGCCACTTCCGGAATGTTACCCGACCAAACAGCCCTACGATTTATAATTACAAACGTCATAACTTTATTAGTCATGGTCACCGTAATGGTAGTAAGTATCTTATTACCTTCTTTGGTGATCAATCAAATTCCTCCGACAGAAGCATTGAGAGACGAATAAGAAACAAAAAAAGCAGCCGGAATTTGTTGTTAAACAAATATCCGGCTGCTTTTTTATGTGCCCGGAACAGGACTCGAACCTGCACGTCCGTAAAGACACTCGCACCTGAAACGAGCGCGTCTACCAATTCCGCCACCCGGGCTTTTCGAATACGGGTGCAAAGATAGTAAATTTGATTAAAAAACAATACGGCTGTTATCTTTTTATTTGATAACAGCCGTAAAAATTTATTTTATAGGGTAAGAAACGGGAATTACATCATGCCGCCCATTCCGCCACCCATACCCGGAGCCATCGGAGGCGTAGCCGGAGTATCTTCTTTCTTCTCTGCAATTACAGCTTCTGTAGTCAGGAACATACCGGCAATAGAAGCAGCATTTTCCAATGCCACACGAGTTACTTTAGCCGGGTCAATCACTCCGGTTTCTACCAGGTTTTCGTATACATCGGTACGTGCATTGTAACCGAAATCACCTTTTCCTTCTTTCACTTTCTGTACCACTACAGCACCTTCTTTTCCTGCATTGGCTACAATCTGGCGAAGAGGCTCTTCAATCGCACGTTTAACGATTTCGATACCGGTTGTTTCGTCTTCGTTTTCACCTTTCAGTCCTTCCAGCGATTCGATAGCACGGATATAAGCTACACCACCACCGGGAACTGTACCTTCTTCGATCGCTGCACGGGTTGCACTCAATGCATCATCCACACGGTCTTTCTTTTCTTTCATCTCTACTTCAGAAGCAGCACCGATATACAATACAGCTACACCACCGGCCATTTTAGCCAGACGTTCCTGAAGTTTTTCTTTATCATAATCAGAAGTAGTAGTCTCAATCTGAGATTTGATCTGGCTGATACGAGCCTGGATAGCATCTTTATCACCGGCACCGTTTACGATAGTCGTATTATCTTTGTTTACTGTCACTTTTTCAGCAGTACCCAACATATCCATAGTAGCACCTTCCAGTTTCAGGCCTACTTCTTCAGAAATAACAGTACCACCTGTCAGTACAGCGATATCTTCAAGCATTGCTTTACGACGGTCGCCGAATCCGGGAGCTTTCACTGCACAGATTTTCAGCGAACCACGCAGACGGTTTACCACCAGCGTAGCCAACGCTTCGCTATCAATATCTTCTGCAATGATCAACAAAGGACGGCCGCTTTGTACAGTTTGTTCCAGGATAGGAAGAAGATCTTTTAAAACTGAAATCTTTTTGTCATAGATCAGAATATAAGGATTCTCCATATCTGCTTCCATTTTTTCTGTGTTAGTCACAAAATAAGGAGAGATATATCCACGGTCAAACTGCATACCTTCCACTACTTCTACTGTAGTTTCAGTTCCTTTTGCTTCCTCAACAGTGATCACACCTTCTTTTTTCACTTTAGCCATCGCTTCAGCGATCAGTTTACCAATGCTTTCGTCACCGTTTGCAGATATTTTTGCAACGTTCTCGATTTTCTCAAGGCTGTCACCTACTTCTTCAGCCTGGGAAGCAATATTCTCAACAACTTTAGCAACAGCTTTGTCAATACCACGTTTCAGATCCATCGGATTTGCTCCGGCTGTTACGTTTTTCAGACCTACACTAATGATAGACTGCGCCAATACAGTTGCAGTGGTTGTACCGTCACCGGCATTATCATTTGTTTTAGATGCTACTTCTTTCAGCAGCTGTGCTCCCATATTTTCATAAGGACATGCAATTTCTACCTCTTTTGCTACTGTTACACCATCTTTTGTGATGTGAGGAGCACCAAATTTCTTTTCGATGATTACATTACGACCTTTAGGACCTAATGTTACTTTTACTGCATTCACCAATTCATCCACCCCTTTTTTCAAAAGGTCGCGGGCTTCTAAGTCGAATTTAATTTCTTTTGCCATGATTATTATAACGTTTTTTCTGTTTAAAAATTAGATGATTGCTAAGACGTCAGACTGACGCATGATCAAGTACTGTTCGCCATCCAGTTCAATTTCAGTACCTGCATATTTTCCATACAGTACTGTATCGCCTGGTTTTACTACCATTTCTTCATCTTTCGTACCGTTACCTACGGCTACTACTTCACCTTTCAAAGGTTTTTCTTTTGCCGAATCAGGAATAATAATTCCGCCTACAGTCTTTTCTTCTGCTGCAGCTGGCTTAATCAGCACTCTGTCTGCTAATGGTTTAATGTTCATCTCTTTGGTATTTTTAAATATGTTAATACTATAATTTTATAAGGTAATTTGCCTATGCTTATACGAATACTGTGCCAAAATCAGAGAGTCTATTATTTCTGTCATTTCAGGAAAGCATCTCTATTATTCTTCAAAGACATTCTGACAGGTTGACGTAAAATCTGACAGAGCAAACGTTATTATTGTCAGATTAACTATACTACTTAAACTGATTTGAATATATTTTTGTTTTATCGTCCCTTCTTTAGTTTACCGGAGGCAGTAAACAATTCTACTTTGGCTGGCTTTCGCTGGCGCAGATTTAAATCTGTGCCTAAATTAACAGACGGTAAAGAAGCACGGATTTAAATCCGCGCCAGCAAATAAAAATTACAAATCATAAATGGATAGTTTACCTCTTCTTAAATAAGAATAATACCGATAGTTCTTTTGCGGTCCCGGATCAAGTCCGGGAACACTATCCTTTTACTACTCTCCGGTAACAAAATCTTTACCTGAAAAATATTCAATCAGTTCAGTTACAGACAAGGTGTGCTGTTCGCCGGATAGCATATTTTTAAAATTTATCTGCTGTTTTTCCAATTCTTCTTCTCCTACGATAGCGACATAGGGAATATTTTTAGTATTGGCATAACTCATCTGCTTCTTCATCTTCACCGCTTCCGGATATAATTCCGTACGAATACCAGCCATTCGTACCTGTTTAATAATAGGTAGTAACCAATCCTGTTCTTTTTCGCCGAAGTTCACAAAAAGCAATTGAGTAGTTAATAAGGCATTTTCGGGATACAGTTCCAGTTGGTTCAGTACATCAAAAATACGATCCGCACCAAAAGATATACCTACACCGGAAACTCCCGGCATACCAAATACGCCGGTCAGGTTATCATAACGCCCACCACCGGTAATACTACCGATTTGAATATCCAGTGCCTTTACCTCAAAGATCGCCCCGGTATAATAATTCAACCCACGCGCCAGTGTCAGATCTAATTCAAGTTCTGCCTGTAAAGGTGTTTTATCTATCTTTTCCAGAATATACTGCAACTCCTCTACCCCTTTTACTCCGGTTTCAGATGCCGCCAGAATGGTTTTCAGCGAAGCCACTTTCTCCTGGTTCGTTCCACTTAATAATATAATGGGTTGGAGTTGTTCAATTGCCTGCTCTGATAAACCTTTCAGACGAAGTTCTTCATTTACCTTTTCCAGACCGATCTTATCTAATTTATCAATCGCAACCGTTATATCCACAATTTTTTCAGCTTCACCGATAATCTCTGCAATCCCGGTCAGGATCTTCCGGTTATTCATCTTAATAGCTACCCGGATACCGAAACGGCGGAACACTTCGTCCATAATCTGGATCAGTTCCACTTCATTCATCAGCGAATCCGAACCGACCACATCACCGTCGCACTGGTAAAACTCCCGGTAACGTCCTTTCTGCGGACGGTCTGCCCGCCACACAGGTTGTATCTGGTAACGTTTAAAAGGAAAACTAATTTCATTCCGGTGTTGTACAACGTACCGCGCAAAAGGTACCGTCAGATCATAACGTAAACCTTTCTCACACAGAATAGAGGCCAGACGGGCTGTATTTCTTTCTGTTAATTCATCATCGGTAACTCCGGATAAGAAATCTCCTGAATTCAGGATCTTAAACAACAACTTATCTCCCTCCTCTCCATACTTACCCATCAGGGTAGAAAGGTTCTCCATAGCCGGAGTCTCTATTTGTTGATACCCGTACAGATGATATACATCACGTATGGTGTTAAATATATAATTACGTTTCGCCATCTCAACAGGCGAGAAGTCCCTGGTTCCTTTTGGAATAGACGGTTTTTGCATGACTGATTATTCTGTTTTTATTTTTAGCCCACAAAGGTAGGGATTCAATTGACAATTGACAATTGATACTTAACAATTTTACGGATATATACCCGGACATTTATCTATCTCCTGCCTTAGACAACGACATGCCTGAAGCATGGCATCGAATTGTCAGGATATTGGCACTACCAGTGCGCCGTTAAGGCACTCCAATGTCATCCTCAGGTCATCGCAATGCCATCGTATTGGCACGCGAATGCCATGCTGTTGGCATCAGAGTGCCATTATTATTGGCACAGTAGTGCCATGCAGGTGGCACAAAGGTTTGTTAGGGAGTAAGCTGTTTTACTCCGGTTATATTCTTATAACTGAAAGCATCTTTTTGGCCGGGAGCCGGTTGAGTGATTATTTTTTCGACAATCAGATTTTCAATATCTTCAAAGTTAAAAGACTTGTCCCAGGTTGTTTCAGGAGACTTTTCATCCCACTTCATGCTACATTCCGAGACTATCAGATCTTTCACTCCGGCGAAATGGAAGCCATGGCGGGAACGTTTATCCACCGCATTTTCCGGTATCATGTACATATCTACATTCTTAAAGCGGATATTTTCTATAGCACGGCTCATTCCTTCCAGCCGGATGCCGCTTTGTCCCGTGGCTGTTATGTTATCAAATGTTACGTTCCGGATACTTCCTGTAGGAGATTCCGGTGTACGGTTGGCTATGATCAGCCAGATAGGATCGCCGTTTCCCCACCAGAAAGTTCTCTTTCTTTCTGTTGAGATGATCAGATTAGAAAACTTCACATCCGAAACATGTCCGCCGTCACGGATAATCATATTCAATCCACGGTTGGCTCCGTTAATTATACAGTTGGATACTGTTATGCGGCGAAAATCGGCATGCGACTCGGTTCCTATCTTCAGCGCCGCGGAGGAAGACCGCAATATACAGTTCGTTATCACCAGGTCTTCGCATGGTTCGGTTCTATCCTGACTACGGGTTGTTTTAATACACAACGCATCATCACCGGTATCAATCAGACAGTCAGAAACACGTACCTGCCGGCAACCGTCGATATCCAAACCATCGGAGTTCACACCGTTACTTTCATCGGATTGGATATAAACTCCCCGTACGGTTACCCGTTCGCACCATTGCAGATGAAATGTCCAGAAAGCAGATTCTATCAGACGGATATCTTCTACTACCACATCTTTGCAGTCCGTCAGATTTATCAACCCGGGGCTGGGTGCAACACGCCGGTATTTAGTCCGGTAATCGGCTCCATATTGATCCGCAATCGCAATATCACGCCCGGTAATTGGTTCCTGTGGATCATAATTAGTATCTCTCTGATATTCTGCACGCACGGCCTGTCCATGCAAAGTTCCGCTACCTGATATCCTGATGTTTTCACATCCCAATGCCATGATCAGTGAATTAGCCTGCACGGCATCGGCTGCACCATGTTCACGCCCTTTACCTGCATAATCGTCCGGATTCTTTGATGCGTAAATAATGGCTCCGGTTTCAAAGAACAGAGTTATATTACTCCTCATAAACAGGGGGCCGGACAGATAATTTCCGGCAGGGATAACAACTGTTCCTCCACCGTCGGCACCACACATATCAATCGCTTCCTGAATAGCCTCTGTAGACAGGGTTGTTGTGTCTCTTACCGCTCCAAAATCAAGGATATTGTACTGGGCGTTACTGTGCAACGCGATTGATAAGATCAAAAAAAGAAAAGTGTACGTTTTTTTCATTTTAATTTTCTAATTTATCTCCCCAGGCCGGATTGGGAGTTGAGTCCATAATAAATTCAAGAGTTCCTCCATTCATAATATCCGTATGTGAGAAGTAGTTTTTTATATATTCCTGTCCGTTCAGACGGGCAGATTGGATATAAATATTTTTTTCTGAAGCATTCCGGGCGATGATAGAGAATGTGTTACCATTTTCCAGCCGGATCGTTGTTTCTTCGAAAGAGGGGCTGGCTATCATATAATAAGGTGTTCCGGGACAAACCGGATAAAACCCTAAAGCACCAAAGATATACCATGCCGACATTTGTCCGGCATCGTCGTTTCCGCTTAATCCTCCGGGAGTATCATCGTATTCTTCGATCAGTATTTTACGAACCTCACGCTGTGTTTTCCAGGCTTCGCCGGCATAATTATACATGAAAGCAACCTGATGAGAGGGTTCGTTTCCATGCCAGTACAGTTTTTCAGAAAACAGGGTATCCAGTTTTGAAACAAAACGTTCTTTTCCTCCCATACATTCTATTAACCCCTGAGGGTCATGGGGTGCATAAAAACTATAATGGCAGGGATATCCTTCTGTGATAGAAGATACATATCCGAACGGATCAAATTCTTTGATAAAGGCTCCGTCCGCATAGCGTCCTCTTGCCCAACCGGTTTCGGGATCAATTATGTTGCGATAATTCTGTGCCCGGTCGTTCAATAACGCGGCATCCTCTGTATAACCCAGCTTTCCGGCCACCTGTGCCAACACATAGTCGTCATAGGCATATTCCAGCGTACGGGATACCTGTTCGTTATCATGGAATGCTTCTTTTACGGGATCTTCCAGCGGGATGTATCCATATTTCAGGTAAGATTCCAACGCGCGGCGGCCCATACCATTTTCGTACTCTTCGAATGTATCCGGTTGTTCAAAAGCATTCTTCCGCATCGCCTGGTAAGCCACTTCCATATCAATGCCTTCTACCCCTTTGATATAAGCATCGGCTATCACAGAGATACAATGGTCGCCAATCATAGCTGCCGTATAACTATTCCAGCAGGGGAATATAGGTAACCAACCACCCTCCCGGTATTTATCAACCAACGAGTTAACCATATCTGCCGATACGGAAGGGGTCAGAATATTCAACAGCGGATGCAGCGCGCGGTAGGTATCCCAGGTACTGAAATCGTCATAGTAATTTCCGGTACCCTGCTTACCTCCATTCGTCATGCCATAGGCAAACTCCGGGCGGAAACCATCCACATCATTAATCATGTGGGGAAGAAACAGGGCATGATACATCGCTGTATAGAATTTCCTTTTTGCTGTCAGGTCTTTAGTTTCCACTTTGATTTGTCCCAATGCCTGTTCCCAAACCTCTTCCGTCTGTTTGCGAACCTTCTCAAAATTAGATTCCGGAATCTCTGCCAGCATATTTTTTTCAGCACCTGCTTCGCCTGTAAATGAAGTTCCGATCCGGAACAGAAGCTCTTCGCCGGCCTTTACATCAAATCCGATATAGCCACCCAAAGCAGGCTGGTGAGCTATTTCCGTTACACCTTCGTGAATCGTCTCTCCGGCGTACACGCCATAGCTGGCCGGTTTTTTCTCAAATGATACGACATTAAAACCACTGAAACCAGCCTCTTCGCCCCATCCCTGGTAAATACGATGTACCGGATTTTCCAGATATATTTTTTGTTCGTCAGGCAAAATCTTAACTACGCCAACGTTTTCATCACTATTGGGATTAAACACAAACCAGGCTGTTGTATCACGGTCGAAAGTAAAACGCAACAGAGCCGCCCGGGAAGTTCCCGTCATTTCTGCCGTTACCCCATACTCTTCCAGATATACTTTATAATAGGCCGGTGTAGAAATCTCTTTTTCATGGGTAAAGCGGGAAGCGCGATCCGCCGGCTGAGTTTTCAGATCACCGGTAATCATCATAAAGGTAGAACTTCCGTAATCCTGTGTACAGCCGCCCACAATCCAGTGCGAAGAGCGGAATCCCTGTATCTCCGTATCCGTATAATAATAAGGAGCTACACACTTTTTCTCGGTATCACGTGTCTGGGCAGTCCAGAAAGTCATACCGTGCGGCACCAATACAGCCGGTAAAGTTTGTGCATACTCCTCCGTGCCGGAACCATGCGTGTTGGCATTGGCTGTCGTTGCCGCAGAAGTTCCCACATAGGTATTTACATACTCAATATAAGAAGTAGAAACCTGTGTACAACCGGTTAGTAACAACCCGGTCAATAGAGAATAAATCGTTTTCATTAGCAGTTTATTAATTCTTTTAAGGTTAAATAATGGTGTTAATCACACTATTATTCAACAAAAATAGGAACAATTTTTAAATTTCCTAATTTTCACACTGCTCCATTACACATCTCATGGTCCTCCAAGAACTATTTCCTGCGAATTGAAACCGATAAAGTTTACAAGCAAAATATCGTCAGGACTAACCGTCAGCAAAAACTGTCCATCCAGATTTGTAATGGTACCATTAGTGGTTCCTTTCACAGACACACTGGCTCCGGTTAACGGATCGCCAAAATCGTCAAATACAACACCGGATACTTCAAAAGTGGTCTGGTTTGTGGTTGCCGGAGTAACAGCCTGTTTTTTCATAAGTACAATCGTGTTGTTTGTGATCTGGTAGGTTAATCCTTTTGAATTCAACACTTCAGACAACACATCTTCCAGGGATTTGTCGGTTACACTGATTGTAACATCTTTGTCATCATTAATAATCACATCCCTGTATACAATCGTATGAGATGTTTGTTCCTCTATTTTTGAAAGGAACTCTTTCATGCTGACTTTCTCTAATTTAAGCGTAATCTTTTGATTGGTTTGTGCAGATACACTTAAAGAGAGAAAAAGAAAAAATACCATGTGGCTAATGATTCTTTTAATCATGGTTTAATTGAATTAAAGTTCAACATCTAATTAGTGATTTGTGTAATAATTATATAATTCGAATTAATAATATATTTCATGCCATACTGCAACGTAATAATATCCAACACGTGATGCAGATCTTCGTTCAGGAAAGAACCGGTAATCAGGTCGTCTTTATAATCACGGCATTGCGGATCAATAGTAACTCCGTACCATCTCTCAATTTTTTCTAATACACTTTCAAGTGTCTCCGACCGGAATATAAGTTTCCCTGTTAGCCAGGAGAGTTCATATTCTTTATCAAATTGCTCTATCCGGAAACTATTATCGGCTTTGGAAAAGATAAATTTCTGTTCCGGATCCAGAGGGTATGTGTTTTCATGTCCGGGAATTTCCAATAGCACCTTTTCCTCTAATAAAGATGTTTCGATAATATCTTCATTTTCATACTTACGGATATTGAAAGAGGTTCCAGTAACCCGTACTTTAAAATCATCCATATCTACAATAAACGGACGGGATTCATCTTTTGCCACGTTAAAGAAAGCTTCACCCGAAACAGATACGTTCCGAACTTTTTTGTCAGCCAGATCATAAGATAAAAAGGATTCAGCATTCAATCGTATATGGGTACCGTCCGGCAACAGGATGCTGGCTTTTTCCCCTCTTTCTACTTTTACAATAAATTCTTTTGATTGATCCGTGCGGTCATTTAAAAAGTAGAATAATGCCGAACCTACTACTAATAAAAGAATAGCAACGGAAGCAATATTTCTGAACCGGAATTCTGTTTTCCTATCTTTTTTCAGATGTACATGTAAATTCTTCTCTATGCGTTTTTTTGCAACAGGGGGCATATTTGTAGCTGGTGTATATTCCTCCCATGCCTGTTGCATTTCATTATCCAACGTATCCGGACGGGAATTTATACGGTTTCTCATCTCCAGAAATTCGTTATAAGAAATCCGGCCGGTAAGAAACTTTACATATATGTTTTCCTTGTTTGAGTTCATCTTTTCCATTTTCTATATATTTTACGTTCAAAGATAAATTTAGTACCATTCTCCACCATATGTTGTAAAACATATTGAGAGTTAATGCGTAAGTTCTTGGAGGACGAAGATCATTGAATATTACGCTGCGTGAGAAAACGGAGTTGCTGGATGAAGTGGTAGTTGTAGGATATGGTACGGTAAAGAAAAAAGACCTTACCGGATCTTTAAGTTCTGTTACGACAGACCAGTTACTGGAAACCAACCGGACAAATATCGGAGGTGCCCTACAGGGACAAGTGGCCGGAGTAGATGTAGTAAGAGCCAATAATAAACCGGGAGCAGGTTTTAATTTTATGATCCGTGGGCAGAACACGATTAAGGCTCAAAACGGTTCGGACGACGAGAGGACAGACATCAACAACATCAACCCTCCTTTATATGTAGTAGATGGTATGTTCGTCAGTTCCATCGATGACATTGCACCGGACGATATCGACCGTATTGATATCCTGAAAGATGCGTCTTCGACCGCTATTTATGGTTCACGCGGAGCCAATGGTGTAGTATTAATTACGACTAAAAGAGGTGGAGAAGGAAAATCGTATGTAGAGTATAGTGGAACGGTAAGTTTCGGTAAAGCGATGAACCAGCCTCAGATGCTCAATGCGGAAGAATACGTACAATACCGGATCGACCGGGCCAAAGGTAATAATTATACCGATCCTAATTATACGCCTGATCTGCCTACATTATTGGGGTCGCAATATTACAATAATTACATCAATGGGAAAGATTTAAACTGGCGTGACGAAGTGTTGAAAACATCCGTTTCACACTCCCATAATGCCCGTATTTATGGTAGCGGTACAGGCTTAACATATACATTTGGTGTAGGGTATACTAAAGATGACGGTATTATCGGAAAAGATGGTTATAAACGTTACAACTTTAGTACGTCCATCAATAAAAAGTTAAACGACTATTTCAAAGCCGGAATGAATATGTACTCTGCCTATTCCGTAAAACAGGGAGCCGGAACAGAAACATTCCGTACCCTTTACCGGTTAACTCCGCTGACGGATATGTATGAAGAAGATGGTAGCCTGCGTTTATATCCGGACGAAAACTATACAGGATTAACCAATCCGGTACTTGAACAGGATAATGTAATTACACAGGATAAAACTATTCACGTATTCGGGAATGTGTTCCTGGAATACGCTCCTGTATCCTGGATTAAATTCACTACTACTTTTACCCCGGATGTCTCTTACTGGCGGGGCGCGGAATACCGGGCAAAAGATAGTAAATCTGCCAATGGAAACCAGGGTTCTACACGGGCAATATATAATACCAACAACCATTTAAAATACACCTGGGATAATGTGCTGTATGGTGAGCAACAGTTCGGAGATCATGGATTTAACCTTACTTTAGGAACCTCTTTCTACAAATCCATGTATGAAAACGCGCACATCCGGACTGACGGTGTAACAAATGATAAATATTTATGGTATAATCTGGCTGCGGGAACTGATATCAAAGAATTAACATCCGGCTATACACAGGAACAGTTGATGTCTTATTTCGGACGCTTCAATTACGATTATAAGGGGCGTTATTTACTCACCCTGACAGGTCGCTGGGATGGTAGTTCCAAACTGGCGGCAGGACACAAATGGAAATTCTTCCCCTCCGCAGCGGCAGCCTGGAGAATAACAGAGGAGAATTTTATGCGGAACATTAATACACTTGATAATTTAAAACTTCGTTTAAGTTATGGTGTTTCAGGCAATAACGGAGTAGGTGCCTACTCTTCCGCACAAACCGTGGGTAACAGTAAATATATCTTTGGAAACGAAAATGTATATAACAGTGCCTGGATTACCGGTTTTGAAAACAATACACTAACATGGGAAACAACAGCCGAAGTAAACCTGGGGCTTGATTTCAGTCTGTTCAACTACCGCCTGAATGGTACGGTGGACCTGTACAACCGCCGCACCAGTAATATCATCATGGACCGGGTAATGTCTATTATGACCGGTTACGATAATGTGACCGACAATGTAGGGAAAGTGGATAACCGTGGTATTGAATTATCCCTGAACACCGTGAATATTAAAACAAAAGATTTCACATGGAGTACAACCCTGAACTTCACCACAAACCAGAATAAAATTGTCTCGCTGAACGACGGTAGCACCGAAGATAAAAGTAATGGCTGGTTTGTAGGTAAATCAATCGGTGCCGTTTATACCTATAAATTCTTAGGCTTCTGGCAGCAGGATGAGGCAGAAGAAGCGGCCAAATACGGATTAATGCCCGGTAGTATTAAAGTAGAAGATAAAGATCAGAATTATGTACTGGATAATGAAGACAAAGAGGTGATCGGTTCTATTTTCCCCACCTGGACAGGAGGTATTACCAATAACTTTACCTATAAAAATTTCGATCTTTCCTTTTTTATCCAGACCCGTCAGGGCCAATACAGCTATTCACAATTCCATAGGTCGCACTCTATGGGAGACCGGGAGGAATTTAATGTCATCAAATTAAATTACTGGACTCCGGAGAATCCAACCGGTACCTGGTACCGTCCGGGAGTAGCCGTTGGTGAATGGGATGCTGTAGGATACATGAAAACGTCTTATACCAAAGTAGGCTACATAACAGTAGGTTATACCTTGCCTAAACCGGCCCTGGAAAAAATAGGACTGACCAAATTACGCATCTATGCCTCGTGCAACAATCCGTTCATTTTTACAAACTATGAAGGTTGGGACCCGGAAACAGCCAGTGAAAACAGCTATACCCAATATCCGATGGTGCGTTCCTTCTTATTGGGTTTAAACATGACCTTCTAAACACTATATAATTTTTAGATATATGAAAAAGTCAGTAAAAATAGTATAATTCTCACCGTTGCACTGTTTTTGATTACAGCCTGCAGCCTGGATGAAGTAAATTATTCATCGGAAGACAGTTCCAATTACTTTGAAGGAGAAGAACAGTTTGAAGAGTTAGTTACACATGTATATGTAATGATGCGGCCACTTCTAAGAAATACAGGCCTGATGTGGTACGGTACGGATATTTACGAACGAACCGGTAAAGTAGATGATACACAAAATGCGATCAACGATTACACCACCATGAGACAGGACGAAGGGCATAACTGGTGGAATGATAATTATATCATCATTTCCCGGGCAAATGCAGCGTTGGACCGTGGCGCGGAAATCGAAAATGTAACCGAATCGATACGGCGCAGAAGAGAAGCTGAACTATATACGATGCGTGCCTATGCCTATTTCAATCTGGTTGAAACATTTGGAGGTGTCCCTTTAATTGTAAATGAATTATCCTCGCCGGTTTATGATTTTGTTAGAAATACGGAAGAAGAGGTATATACACAAATTGTAGAAGATCTGGAAATAGCAATCGAATCCGGCCGGCTGCCGGAAACACCGGAGGCATACGGACGTATAGCACAGGGCATGGCCTACCACCTGTTGGGCAAAGTATTGTTAACACGTAGTTATAAAACATTTGCCAAATCAGACGACCTGACAAAGGCTATCAGCTATTTCGAAAAAGTGATCGCCCTGCATCCGTTAGCGACTAACTGGAACCAGCTATTTGGCGAAAGCGGATGGGCAAATGTAGTACCGGCCGGCAATACGGAAATTATTTTCGCGGTACGTTACTCTACAACTGCCACAAACAATGGAGGGTCTGATTACTGGTCAGGAGGTACCTGGGGAAACAATTTATATCAACATTTTAAATTTAATATCAGTAAGTTTCCGGGTGGGGATGAGAACGATTCTCCTTACCGGGCAGAAGACACTTCGTATCAACCCACAGCCTATTTCTTTTCACTGTACGATGAAACAGATATCAGGAATTCCGAACCGTATGTTTTAAGAACAATTTACGCGGGAATTGATGATAATGAAAATGGCACCAATGGTCCCATATCTGCAAACGACCGGGTGATTTACTTCCCTAAAACAGCCATGACACAAGCAGAAAAAGAGGCCTATATGGCAGCCAATCCTCCTGTTTGTTTTGTCATAAATCCGGACGAATACCATCAGGATTTTCTACGGGAAATATACACCGCCTATCCGGTTATTTATAAATTCGTTGATCCGGGTGTAACCTCAAAGACATGGGATGCCCAGAACCCGTTAGGCACTTCAGACACCTATGTATTCCGTGTAGCAGAGACCATGATGCTACTTGCAGAAGCTTATATAAAACAGGGCAATGGAGATAAAGCCACCGGGCTGATTAACCAACTAAGAAACCGGGCAGAAGCCACAACGTTATTAACAGGAACTGCCACTATAGACGATGTACTTGAAGAGTCAGCCCGTGAACTATTTGGTGAGTCTAACCGCTGGATGGACCTGAAACGTACCGGGACATTACTGGAAAGAGCACAGAAATACAACGTGTTTGCAAACAAACACAATCCAACCGGTATTGAAGAATATTACAAACTGCGTCCTATACCTATCAGACAAATAGAACTGTCAAACGGTACCCTCAAACAAAACGAAGGATATGCCGGTTCGTAAAGTTGCTTCTTAAAAAGTAAACAAATAAAAGGTTATCTCATAAACAAATTGTTTCCCACAAAAGTGGAAACCGCATCAGGACTAACGGTAATTACATTTATTCAAAAGACAAATTCGTCAGTTCTTATACGGTCCCGGATCAGGTCCGGGAACAAATTTGTTTTCCGGGATAACCTTTTTACCTTTCGATTTTAAAGGAATTGTTATCCGGACAATTACATTTTTATTATTTTTGTATTGTTCTTACAATTTATAAAAACCATTCAATGAAAACCATTTATCAATTACTTTTATTAGCATTAACGTTCTCTTTATCAGCAGCCACAGCTGATAACTCTCGAACCTATAACATCAAAGATTACGGTGCAAAAGGCGATGGAACCACTGATAATGTAGCTGCTATTCAGCAGGCAATTAACGACTGCTCACAGGCCGGAGGTGGCCGGGTGATCATCCCATCCGGAGGGGTTTATATGACAAGCCTTTTTCAGTAGCTTCTTTTGCAGAACTACACGTAGAAGCCAACGCCAAACTGTTGGCCAACCCGGACGAATCTGTATACACCCTGAGTGCTTTCAAAGAAAATGAAGGCGAAGGGATGATGTGGATTTATGGTTACGACATTCAACAGTTTTCTATCACAGGCCTGGGCGAACTCAATGGAAACGGTGAGTCTTTTATGGGAGCGGAACTGGATGACTCTTTTGAATTAAAACCCGTACACGAATTCGATCCCCGTCCGCACCTGTTAACTATTATCGGAGGGAACAATATCCGTATCAAAGATGTGAACATCCGGAACTCTGCTTACTGGACAGTCCATTTAGTAGGATGCGACGACGTGGTGATCAGTGGTATTACCTTATTAAATAACCTGAAAGTACGCAACGGAGACGGAATCGACCTTGACCATTGTACCAACGTACGGATCAGCGATTGCTATATTGAGTCGGGCGACGATTGCATCTGCTTGAAAAACCGCCGGGAATACGCTGAATTTGGCCCCTGCGAAAATATTACCGTAACCAACTGTACTATGACTTCCCGTTCGTGTGCTATTAAAATAGGTTCCGAAAATATGGACCGTATCAGCCATGTCGTATTTGATAACTGTATTATCCGCGCAAGCAACCGGGGAGTAGGTATCCAGAACCGTGATGAAGGTACTGTGGATAATATTATCTTCTCGAATATACTGATCGACAGCAAATTTTTCTCTGATGTATGGTGGGGCAAGGCTGAGCCGATCTATGTAACAGCTTATCCACGCCGCACCGGCGACCACAAAGATGCCGGCTGGCGTTTTCCCAAAGGTGCAACAAAAGGCGAAGTGGGCGCTGTTACAAATATTTATTTCACCAACATCAAATGCGAAAGCGAAAACGGTGTATTTATAGGTGGAGATACGAAAGATAAAATCAGGAATATCGTGTTCGACCAGGTAGATCTGCACATTTTCAGACGGACAGATTATCCCGGTGCCATTTATGACAAACGTCCCTGCGACGGTGATCTGTTTGTGGAAGGGATTACTGCCGGATTCTATATTGATACAGCTTCCGGTATTACAATCCGTAACTCCTCTGTTCGCTGGGGTAGTCCCACGCCTTCCTATTTCGGACCGGTTCTGGAACAGAAAAATACAGAGCATGTAGAGAGCTTTAATTTAATCGAGAAAAAATGGTAAAACAAACAAAACGGTCGACCGGTTATTCCGGGTGGCTATTTCTTATTCTCTTTTTACTTCCGTCTATATCCTGTCAGCAGTCAAAAGAGGAAATCCGGGATATCCGGATCGCTTTTTTGTCTGATGTCCATATCCAGGACGTGGTAAACTATCCGCATCTGGTACGTACCATGGAATCTCAATTACTGTCTACCCGCTTATTTAATGAAAACTACTATGCCTTTATAGCCGCCCTGGATGATGCTGTTGAGAAAGGTGTACAGATTGTTGTACTACCCGGCGACCTGACCGACGACGGACAGACGGTGAATTTGCAGGCGATGCGAGACATCCTCCGGCAATACACCGAACGGCACGGCCTTTCATTTTTTGTAACACCGGGCAACCACGACCCGATGCGACCGTTTGGTTGCGAATATACCAGAGATTGTTTCCTGGATGAGAATGGAAAACGCTTAATCCTTGTAAGCGACTCTTCCCTATTACCCCATTTTTCTTCACAGGGCACAACGCAGGTAGAACCGTTATTAAAAGGTGAAGGATACGACGGGCTGCTTCATTACCTGGGAGAATTCGGGTACTTTCCCCAGGAACAGTTCCTGTATTGGGAAACACCTTTCTGCGAATATACCTATGATACTTATTCATTTGATCAGGCTGTTGAAGCTGCCAATCCGGAAAAACGGGTATACTTCCAGCAGGAAGATTTGCCGTTAATGCCGGATGTCAGTTACCTGGTTGAGCCGGTAAAAGGCCTCTGGATTCTGGGTATCGATGCGAATGTATATACAAGGAAAGACGGACAGTTTCAGGGATGCCTCCAAAACTACAACACAATCCTTCAATACCGGAAACACCTGTTGCCATGGATAGAAAAGGTAGCCCGTGAAGCTGAAAAAGAGGGTAAAGTACTGGTTACAGTCAGCCACTACCCGATGACCGATTTCAATAACGGAGCCACTCCCTATATTAATCAGATACTTGGACAGGGCAAACTGGATACCTCACGGGTTCCGGCCGAAGATATAGGAGTAACATTTGCCGATGCCGGTATCCGTTTACACTTTGCCAGACATATCCATATCAACGATACGGAAGTTTTGCAGGGCAAAAAAGGGGGCTATTTAACCAACATACAGGTACCTTCACTGGCTGCTTATCCTCCGGCCTACAAACTATTAACTATCCATACCGATGCAATTATGGAGATAGAAACCGTTAAGCTGGAAACGGTTCCCGGATACGACACCCTTTTCCCGTTGTACGAGAAAGAACATAATTACCTGCAAAGTATTAATTACCCAAATCTTTGGAATAAAGAGATACTTGCCTCCGGAAACTATTATGAATTTTGTACCCGGCATCTGCGGGAGCTTGTAAAATTCCGTATGATCCCCAGTCTGCCCTCTATCGTGAGAGACAGCCTGGTTTCCAGAACCGGAAAAGAATTATATGAATATGCCTTACAACAACCCGTTCCGGACGAAACAGATAATGACTGGACCGATTGGACCGGATTCGATATATTATGCGATTTCTATCTGGTAAGATGTGCGGATAAAATGGCATTAGAGCAAATCCCGGAAAAGAAATTAGAACAGTACGCTACCTTAGCTGAAGCATTCAGTAAACAAACAACAGACACCGAATTCATGCACTTCATGAACACCTTCTGCAAAATGTTCTCCTTGTTTCTGGAAGGAAAACCTGCGGAGCACTTTTATATAGATTTGAATAAAGGAGTGATAACAGCAATTGAATAGTAATTTATTTCTCTTTCAATTTCATAACATCTCTCCTCATCTCCAGGATCGCTGTACTTTCTATTTTAGGAGTTTTATAAAGTACGGAATCTGCCGCTGCGTTAAATTTTTCCTCATGAAAGAATTCCGGTTCTGCATATAGTTTTGTCAACAAAAAGAAGGGATATATTCTTTCCGGTAATATAGCAACCGCCTCCTGATAATAGCTTTCGGCTTTCTCATAATCAGGAATGGCCTGATAGTTTTTCCCCAGTATACACCGGATCATCGGGTCTCCACTTAGTTTTTCCGCACGTTCCAATAATACGATTGCTTTATTATATTCCTTCATAGGATAAAGACACTGAGCATACTCAAACAAAAACTCAGGTTGATGACAAAGTTTGTCATATAACTTTTCATATTGATTTACAGTATATTCACTTCCCCTGGAATAAATTTTAGCTACTTTCCACGACTTATAGGTATCTTTATAATCTTTTAATTGATAAAATAAAAAAGAGATCACAAAACAAGTAATCAGCCCGGAATAAGGAAGCATTTTCTTTTGTTTCCGGGAAGAAAAACTATGTTGCTCCGGTATTGAAAGACCTATCACTGACAAAAAAATCAATAATACCCAAAAAGGTGATTGTTGCAAAGGATAAGAAGAAAAAGAAAAAATACAGATAGACAAAATTCCACTTGCTACTATATATTGTTTTCTCTTTATGCATAGCCAAAGGATACTACCTATCCACCCAATAAACAAAAATAACCCCACGAATCCGGTTTCTGATGCAACATGTAAATACTCATTAAAAGCATATTCAGGGCTACCGGCTACCCTTCTTTCCGTCCGGGTACTTTTCCCTGAAGCAAAATAAGCACCTTGTGCCTGTGCATATGCAGCCGAAAATCCGGCTAAACCTGTACCGGAAACAGGATGTTTCAAAACAACATGGCTCGTTATTTTCCACATAAATAACCGTCCATTAGCAGAATCTTTTTTCAAAAAATAAAGTCCGGCTAAAGAGATCAGGCATACTATAGTTACTCCCACAAGTGCAAAGCGAATAACTCTTTTATGATTTATATAAAACTGTTTCCATTGTTCTTTTTTAAATTGCCATACAAGCCATAAGCAGGAACCTCCTCCTGCCAGCCATGCGGAACGGCTCATTCCTGATGGAAGTACCAGAATGATACTTAACATACATACCCACGATAAAACAGAAGCCAACTTATGGTGTAATGACTGTTTTTTATAGGCATTTATTTTAAGAATAACTCCCAGACTTAGTGGTAGAATGGAGGCTATATAACCAGAAAACGGCCCCGGATTAAAAAAACTACCGGTCATTTTAAACAGGGAATGATTAGAGTATGTAAAGCCATATATCTGAGCAAGTCCAAAAAGTGCTTCTGCCGTACCTATCAACAAAATAAAAACAAAATAAACAGTTCCGGCTGTAGGCATTTGGCTTAAAACACTCCGCAAGCAAAACCAAAGACACCCTAATAAACCAATAAGATACAATTTCTCCCGGTTGGGATCCAACGCCCAATCATAACCAACTATAATCCAAAGTAAAAACAATAACAGAAAGATATCCGGTAATAAAAGTTTCCCCTGTGTGGGTTTACTTACAAGTTCTAATAAACCTGAACATATTCCAAAAATGAAAACAGAATAAATCAGCCAGTTTGTTTTACCATAAATAGAACCATTAATAATATGAGGGTCATTGGCAAAAGGGATACACAATATCAATAAACCACTGATGAGCGGCAATATAAGTTTTATGTCATGTATTTTTAAAACTTTCATCAGTGTATTTTCTTAAAAAATCGTTTCCAGTTATATACAACTATATATTATATTACAACGTTTAACTCATCAACTACTTCTTCACTAAATCAAAACATACAAAGCTAACAATATCTTCCGACTGATCATTATTAATCTGATAGTTATCGCTTATATATAAGCCATCTTCATGTACAAAATATACATAGCTATTATATATTTCTTCAGGAAATAAGGTTTCTCCGATTATATTAAAATTATGATCCAGAATAATTACCGAGAACTTCTTCCTTCCAAAAAAAGAGCGTTTAAACCAGTTTACTTTAGGATCTAATTCAACTTCCGGATAAGCAAATCGGTAATACACATTTCGATATTTATCATAAATCAGACTTCCATACATAGCATGCTCTAAATCTTCCCGGGCTATTTTCTGTAGATCACCATCAATCTTCATTAAACTCAGTTTATCTATATACTGGCTTTTTACTTTTATACTTTTTGTTGGCAATTCTTTATTTAATGGAGAGATATAAATATCCTCATGCGAATAAAAGGAGTAAATAAAGTTCTCATCATTAAATTCTCTACTAAAGAGCTTGGAAGAATGAGTCTGTAATTGGTCATCTTTAAGAGCTGGATGATAATTAAACGGTAATTCACTAAAAACGTTATTTACAGTATCCATACAAATTGTTATGGGAGTTTGAGACATCGGTATAATATATGGATTATTTATAAAATAGAATTTATCCTGATAAACAACTAAAGGTGTATGAGGATGTGACCTCATAGAGAGGTTATAATTTACTACTGGTTTTCCACTTTCTGTATTCTTAAATTCATATCTGTTTTTTATTTGTCCGGTAGTGTCTGTCTTCATTATACCTTCAAATCTATGAGATGTTATATAAATATTATTCATATCTTCAATATAATATCCGGCTAATGGATGTACAGCATTAATCCCATCTTTATCAAAATCAAGTTTAAAGAGTAAATCTCCTTTGTTTAAATCATAAAATAATATCTGACTTGAATCATAATTCCGGAATGTAAAATACTCTTTCCCTCCACAGTCTTCAAATATTTGCACATCAAAAAACATATAATAAGTCTCAGTATCGAGTTCAAACGATTTAGTTTTACCATTTGATTGTAAAAAGAAACTATCTGATCGTTTTACTTCTTGTTTGTTATTTGAACTACAAGAGAAAAACAAACAGACAAGAAGGAATAATATTATTTTTTGCATAATGTTCTGAATTAGAAATAGAGATCGTCAATAATCTTATTGACAATCTCTATTAATTGTATTAATACCCACAAGGACTACACCCTATATTGCCATAGTAAACACAAGGACCCCAATCTCCTATAGTTGTAAAACATCTTCTTCCACTTTCGGATCTGGCTAAAGCTTCAACATTCTGAAGAGCCAGATCTATTACCAAATTGTTTGTTTTTGTAGTATACACTCCATATCCCATAACGATGGAAAACAAAGCTATAAAAGATAATTTAACAATGTTCTTTTTCATGATTTTTAAATTTGTTTTTTACTGTAAAATTATACTTAAAAAAATAAGCTCCTACTTCTGCTGTTTTTTTACACCTCCTCTCTTTAAATAATGACTAAAAAACATATATAGTTTATACTATAGAAATTTGATTTAGATATAAGTTCTTTATAGCAGGATTATACACAGGATTACCTATAATAAGAATTTTGTTATTCTTATCTAACAAAAAAGTTTGAAATCCGGCCTGTGGTGAAAAATGATTTAAACGGTTAAGTTTATCCGCTATATCAATACAAACAGGATAATCGAATCTTTCACGTTTCAATATTTGTTTAATTTCGTTAGTATTTGGAGACTGTAAAAAGAATAGTATAGGTACTGAAGAATCTTTTATAGTATCTATTTCTGCTATAAAATCTTTCCATTTATCTAACTGCAATTTGCAACTTGTACAACCTATAGAATCTACATACACCAAAATTTTATATTCAGTATTTCCTAATTCAAAATCGACAGTATCCGTTACAAAACGAGTAAAAATAATTTCATCCGGAAAAAGTATTTCTTTTCCTTGCCATTCGTTTACTAATTGGATTATTTTTTGCTTTTCATTTTTTTGACAAGAAAGGAATAAAAATAGGAATAAAATAAATAC
>JAJQAZ010000075.1 GCA_021203545.1 Tannerellaceae bacterium
AGCTCTCTATCCTTTCCGGTAAGATATTACTACAAATGTAGTATTTTTACCATTCCTACTTTAATAATGCAAACATACGAGGTTAAGGATAAAAAACAAGTATAAATGGGCTGAAAGCCCTGTCGATTCTAGCCCAGGGTTTCAACCCTGGGCTAGAATCGACAGGGCTTTCAGCCCTTTACACATGATCTTTAGGTTGAAAGTTTAGTTTTAATCTGACGCCTATGCCCTTAAAGGGACAAACTGATAGGTTAGCTTAGGCACAGATTGAAATCTCCGCCGGCAAAAAGCTCGAAAATGGTATGCAGATAGATCCCTGTGTGAATGCAGGCTTTGAGGGATATGTTATTTGTGTGCTTTTCCTTTTTGTAATCACAAAGACACGGTTATCTCAAAAGAGACTTCCCGTGTCTCTGTTTCCCCTGTGTGGAAAAATAATAGAGAAGAATTACTTAATTAGCTACCTTCTTAATCAGACTTTTCTCTATCTGCTTTTTGCGTAACCGGGACGGAGTGTCACCAAAATACTTTTTGCAGAAAGAGGTGAAATGAGCAGGCGAACTGAACCCGAATTCACTGATGATATCCCCGAAGGAAATTTTTGGATCGGCTATCCGCGTTTTTATATGCCGTGACCGTTGTTTCAATATCCAGCTATAAGGAGAATCTCCGAAGTGGTCATGAAATTTCCGGGTTAGTGAGCGGACCGAAGAATTACAGAGACGTGCCAGTTCCTCCACTGTTTTCACATCCTGATAATTGTTCATAACAAAAGATTTGAAATCAACATTATTATCCAGAACCGGATTAAATAAGGCAGCCAGCTCTTCTCGTCTGCAAAAGGCGGAAAGGACCATAAATACTTCCTGCTGCTTGGCTACATGGAGGTGTTTGCACTGGATCTTATGGTGCATATAGAATTTAATCGTATTGGCAACCACAAGCATCCCTTCACACATGGGTAATATTGTAAACCTGAACTCTTCGGAATGATAAGGCTGCAGATCTTCTACTGTCAGATCTGTTCCGAAAGAGATAGGATTATCAAAAGCAAGTAATAGAAACTTAACGTCCGTTTTTGTCTGTATACCGTAAGATAAATCACGTCCTATAAAAAACATTTCTCCTCCCTGACAGGTACGGGTTGTCATTTGGGGATTTGAAATTTTCATTTCTCCTTCCAGTAGAAAAATCATATAGTTGTAATATTTATCTCCTTTCTCGATGGTCAGGCCGGCTTCCATTTCATTGTATTGAAAGCCTACATGAAAATCGGAAACATAATTACGGCAGGTAATATGTTCTTTGACATACAGTAATTTCATTGTCTATACATTTTGTTCTGCCCTGATAATCAGTGGCAAAAGTTAGGTTTAAATAAACTAAAATAAAAATCAGGTTGCCCTGGTTAGGTTTTCGGGAAGCAAAATAGCCATTTATTTTTGATTGCACAAAATTATATACCGGAAATTAAATACAATAAGATCCCTTCATGAAATCCTTATTTGTTAGCTTTTTGTAAGAATCCAACTATAAATTTTTGAATAAGAGACGTTTATTAAGTTAAAAAGCTCTACTGTCTCCCATATAGAACAATTTAGTAAACAAATGGACCAGAATATATAAAAAAGTTTGATTAGGTATAGTTTCTTTAAAGACATTTTACATTAATTTAGACGGAAATACGTATAAAAGAATATCTTTGTAGGCGTTAATACCAGGAGGAAAATCAAATAAATATAAGTTATCGACAAAATGGACACAAAAATTCAGGAACTGACCGAAAAAATTTACCGCGAAGGTGTGGAAAAAGGCAATGAGGAAGCGAACCGTATTATTGCAGATGCAAACTCACAGAAGCAGGCAATAATCAGTGAAGCTGAAGCAGAAGCTAAACGCATTGTGGAAAATGCGCAAAAGCAGGCTGCAGATCTGAAAAAGAACACAGAAGCCGAGTTGAAATTATTTGCAAATCAGGCTATAGAAGCATTGAAGAGTGAAATCACTAATTTAATTACCGGCGAAGTAACCTCAGCGAATGTCCGGGCAATTGTTACCGACAGCGCTTTTATGCAAAAAGTGATGTTGGAAATGGCTAAAGAATGGGCAAAAAATGAAGGAATAACAATTCAGACTCCTGACGCTGAAGCGCTGAAAGCATATTTCGAAGGAAATGCGAAAGATCTTTTGAATAAGGGAGTTAAGATTGAAAAAGTAAACGGTAAAAATGCATCCTTTACGATTGTACCGGCTGACGGCTCGTACAAAGTAAGTTTTGGAGAAGATGAATTTGTATCATTCTTTAAAGAATTCCTACGTCCTCAATTGATCGAAATGCTGTTCTGATATGGGTAAATATTATTATCTGATAGCAGGGCTCCCCGACATTGAATTAGATGATAGCAAACTTACTTATTCCGTAACTGATTTCCGGGAAGAATTGAAAGGTAATATTTCAGATGCGGACCAACATCTGATAGATCTTTTTTTTCTGAAGTTTGATAATCGTAATCTGATTCAACACCTACAGACACCGGACCGGGATCCGGATCCGAGGGGGAACCTGTCGTATGATGAATTGAGCGATCTGATCGCCATTGTAAAGGAAGAAGACAGAGCTCCTAAGAATAGCCTGATTCCTTCTTATTATACAGACTTTCTGAAGAATTACTTTGAGAAAGAAGGAATCGGTCAGTTGGTTTCATGGGAAGATCAGTTGGCATCATTGTATTATGGATATGCAATGAAAAGCTCCAACCGTTTTGTGTCGGAGTGGTTTGAGCTGAATCTGAATATAAACAATATTCTGACAGCAATTACCTGTAGGAAATTTGGTTTGGATAAAGCCAATTATATAATAGGGGATAATGAAGTGGCAGAAGCACTTCGCACATCGAACAGCCGTGATTTCGGAATTGCGGATTCGGTTGATTATTTCCCTGTTTTGTTGCGTGTGGCAGAAGAAAACGACCTCTATGCCCGTGAACGGAAGATCGACCAGATCAAATGGGATTGGCTGGAAGAAAATACGTTCTTTAAACCGTTCGATATTGAATCTGTATTTGCCTATCTGCTGAAACTGGAACTGATAGAGCGTTGGGTGAAACTGGATAAAGAAGCAGGTGAAAATACGTTCCGGAGCCTTATCGGAAGTATGAAAAAAGGTAGCGGCCACGCATTGGAAGAATTTAAAAGAAATAATAAAAAATAATTTATGGCTACGAAAGGAATTGTAAAGGGTATCGTATCCAATCTGGTAACAGTAGAGGTAGACGGCCCGGTTTCTCAGAATGAGATATGTTACATCTCCGTAGGAGGTGTGCGACTCATGACTGAGGTAATCAAAGTGATAGGAAACAATGCCTTTGTACAGGTGTTTGAAAGCACCCGTGGTATGAAGGTAGGAGACGAAGCTGAATTCATGGGACACATGTTGGAAGTAACATTGGGTCCGGGTATGCTTTCGGCAAACTACGACGGTCTGCAAAATGACCTGGATAAGATGGAAGGTGTTTTCCTGCAACGGGGAAACTATACCTATGCCCTGAATAACGATAAAAAATGGGATTTCAAACCGATAGCTCAACCAGGTGACAAAGTTGTTGCCGGAGATTGGTTAGGCGAAGTGGACGAAAATTTCCAGCCTCATAAAATCATGGTTCCCTTTGCCTGGGAAGGAACCTATACGGTTAAATCGGTTGTGCCCGAAGGCCAGTATGTAGTAACAGATATTATTGCTGTAATAACGGCTGAAGACGGAACAGACTGGGAAGTAAATATGATTCAGAAATGGCCCGTAAAGAAAGCTGTTACCTGCTATAAAGAAAAACCCCGTCCTTACAAATTGCTGGAAACCGGAGTACGTACAATTGATACGATCAACCCGATTGTTGAAGGAGGTACCGGATTTATCCCGGGACCGTTCGGTACGGGAAAAACTGTATTGCAGCATGCTATATCCAAACAGGCAGAAGCTGATATTGTAATTATTGCCGCTTGTGGTGAACGTGCGAACGAGGTGGTAGAGATATTTGCCGAATTCCCTCACCTGATAGACCCGCATACAGGGCGTAAGTTGATGGAACGTACGATCATTATCGCAAATACCTCCAACATGCCGGTGGCTGCCCGTGAAGCATCCGTATATACTGCGATGACAATCGCAGAGTATTACCGTACTATGGGATTGAAAGTATTATTAATGGCCGACTCTACTTCCCGTTGGGCACAGGCACTGCGTGAGATGTCTAACCGTCTGGAAGAACTTCCGGGACCTGACGCGTTCCCGATGGACTTGTCTGCAATTGTGGCAAACTTTTATGCCCGTGCAGGATATGTGGAGTTAAACAATGGTTCAACAGGATCGGTAACTTTTATCGGAACAGTATCGCCTGCCGGTGGTAACCTGAAGGAACCGGTAACTGAAAATACGAAGAAAGTGGCCCGCTGTTTCTATGCCTTGGAACAGGAGCGTGCCGACCGTAAGCGTTATCCCGCTGTAAACCCGATTGATAGTTATTCCAAATATCTGGAGTATCCCGAATTCCAGGAATACATAGCCAACCATATCTCTCCGGCATGGATTGAAAAGGTAAATGAAGTGAAAACACGTATGTTGCGTGGTAAGGAAATAGCCGAACAGATCAACATCCTGGGGGATGATGGTGTGCCGGTGGAGTATCACGTAGTATTCTGGAAATCGGAACTGATTGACTTTGTGATCCTGCAACAGGATGCATTTGATGATATTGATGCCGTAACTCCACTGAATCGTCAGGAGTTCATGCTGGATAGAGTAGTAAACATTTGCCGGACCGAATTTAAGTTTGATACATTTACTGAAGTAATGGAGTACTTCAAGAATATGATCAACCTATTCAGACAGATGAACTATTCTGTATATGAAAGTGAACAATTCAATAATTTCAACGAGCAACTGGATGCACTGGTGGCAGAACGCGCTGAAAATTAATTTAGGATATGGCAACAAAAGCATTTCAGAAAATATATACAAAGATTACTCAGATCACAAAAGCGACCTGTTCGCTCAAAGCAACAGGGGTTGGGTATGATGAGTTGGCTTCCGTAGACGGAAAACTGGCTCAGGTGGTAAAGATCATCGGTGATGAAGTTACGCTGCAGGTATTCTCCGGAACAGAAGGTATCCGTACCAATGCGGAAGTCGTATTTATGGGGAAAGCTCCTTCGCTGAAAGTGAGTGAACAATTGGCCGGCCGTTTCTTCAACGCTTATGGTGATCCGATTGACGGAGGTCCTGTTCCGGAAGGAAAAGAAGTAGAGATTGGCGGTCCGTCCGTGAATCCGGTACGCCGTAAACAACCGTCTGAATTGATCGCAACCGGTATTGCTGGCATTGACCTTAACAATACGTTGGTAACAGGACAGAAGATTCCTTTCTTTGCCGATCCTGACCAGCCCTTTAACCAGGTAATGGCTATGGTGGCGCTGCGTGCGGAATCGGATAAGATCATTCTGGGTGGTATGGGTATGACTAACGACGATTACCTGTTCTTTAAAAATACATTCAGCAACGCTGGTGCTCTGGACCGTATTGTAAGTTTTATCAATACAACAGAAGACCCGTCGGTAGAACGGATCCTGATTCCGGATATGGCGTTGACTGCGGCTGAATATTTTGCTGTAGAGAAAAATGAAAAAGTATTGGTATTGTTGACCGATATGACCAACTATGCGGATGCTTTGGCAATCGTATCTAACCGTATGGACCAGATCCCGTCCAAAGACTCTATGCCGGGTTCTCTTTATTCGGACCTTGCCAAGATATATGAGAAAGCGGTACAGTTCCCGGCAGGTGGTTCGATTACCATTATTGCGGTAACAACCCTTTCCGGCGGCGATATTACCCATGCGGTACCTGATAATACAGGGTATATTACGGAAGGGCAGTTATACCTGCGCCGTGATAGCGATATCGGTAAGGTTATTGTTGACCCATTCCGTAGTTTATCGCGTTTGAAACAGTTGGTAACCGGAAAGAAAACGCGCGAAGATCATCCGCAGGTGATGAATGCAGCCGTGCGTTTATATGCCGATGCTGCCAATGCAAAAACCAAACTTGAAAATGGTTTCGACCTGACTGATTACGATAACCGTACACTGGGTTTTGCAAAAGAATATTCAGACAAACTACTGGCTATCGACGTAAACCTCGATACCACAGAAATGTTGGATGTGGCCTGGGGACTCTTTGGGGAGTACTTCAACCCGGCTGAGGTAAATATCAAACAGGAACTGGTTGAAAAATACTGGAAGAATTAAAAAAACATGGCAATAAAGTTTCAATATAATAAAACATCCCTTCAACAGTTGGAGAAGCAACTGAAAATACGTGAGCGTTCCCTGCCTACTATTAAGAGCAAGGAAAGTGCACTGCGTATCGAAGTTAAGCGCACCAAAGACGATGTGGGGAGATTGGAACTTCAGCTGGAAAATGAAATTCAGAGTTACGAAAATATGGTGGCTTTGTGGAACGAGTTCAATCCGGAACTGATTACAGTAAAGGATGTTTCTCTTTCTACCAAAAAGATTGCAGGTGTAAAAATCCCTGTTCTCGATGATATCGTCTTCGGGATAGGTTCCTATAGTCTGTTCAATGCCCCTTCGTGGTATACCGAAGGTATCGAACTGCTTAAAAAGCTGGCCCGTACCGGTATCGAAGCTGAATTTACAGGAATGAAGCTGGAGTTATTGGAGCATGCCCGGAAAAAGACTACCCAGAAAGTAAACCTTTTTGAGAAAGTGCAGATTCCGGGATACAAAGATGCGATCCGGAAAGTGAAACGCTTTATGGAAGACGAAGAGAGTCTTTCGAAAGCTTCACAGAAGATCATGCGTACCAATCAGGAGAAACGCAAAGTAAAAGAAGAACAGGAGGCTGCATCATGATCACAAATATGAGAAAATATGCCTTTATGGTATATCATAAAGAATATGATAGCTTTTTGCTCCGTCTGCGTGATTTGGGCGTATTGCATGTGCAGGAAATTCGTCCCTCGCAGGATGATAATAATCTGCAACTGATCCTGTCGCAACGTAAACGGCTGAATGAAGTACTGCGTACGCTGAAAAAGTTAAGAGGAAAAGAGGAGAATGTAGAATTAGCTCCGGCCCGTGAACTGGATAAAGAAGAAGGACTGGCTTTATTGGCGGAAATAGAAGGCCTGCAGGAAAAGAAAACCCAGTTACAGACAACATTAGCCTCTCTGGAAAGGGAGATTGACTTTATGAATATCTGGGGAGATTTCTCCTATGAGGATATTGAAAAACTCCGGGAGTCAGGTTATAAAATAACATTCTTCAATACGCCTTCTTCAAAATTTGATCCGGAATGGATTGACCGGTATAATGCGATAGAGATCAATAATCTTCAATCGGTATCTTATTTTATTACTGTGACGAAGGTGGGTGAACCGGTTGATATCGATGCCGAACGTTCCAAAATGCCAGATAGCGGACTCTCCTGCCTGAAGGCAAATGCCGCACAGGTACAGCGGAGTATTAAAGATACGGATAAAGAACTGGAAGAAAGGGCAGTTGTTGATTATAACACGTTAGTAGAACTGGATAAAAATCTGGAAAATGAATTTAACATAGCGAATGTCAGAACCCAGACGAATGTTGAGGCTGGTGATAAACTGATGATGCTCGAAGGTTGGGTTCCGGAAGATAGTATTCAGACTTTGGAAGCTGACCTGGAAAAAGAAGGATTCTATTATCAGGAAATGCCGGTCGAAGAAGGGGATAAAGTACCTATTAAGCTCCGGAATAATAACTTTACAAAGTTATTTGAGCCTATTACTAAAATGTTTGCATTGCCGAAGTATAGTGAGTTTGATCCGACTCCGTTCTTTGCACCGTTTTTTATGCTCTTTTTCGGTCTCTGCTTTGGCGACGGTGGATATGGGTTTTTGCTTTTTCTGGCAGGAATTTTTATCAAACGTAAAGTCAGTCCCGAATATAAACCGTATGTTACCCTGTTCCAGTATTTCGGGTTGTCAGCCTTATTTGTTGGTACCTTAACGGGTTCTTTCTTTGGTTTATCTCTGATTGAGATACCCGCTTTCGAAGCGGTCAAGGATTATTTCCTTACAACCGATCATTTGATGACCATTGCGATCGTTATAGGATTGGTGCAGATCATATTCGGTAAATTGGTGGCAGCCTTCCAGACAAAAGCACAGAAAGGATTGAAACATAGCATATCTGCTTTTGCATGGGTATTTGTACTTGTTGCACTCATCATTGCATTTGGACTACCGGTTCTGGGTATAGAGCTGCATTCTACGCTGGTAACAGTATTGTATGTGATAGCAGGAATCAGTTTTCTGGTTACTCTGTTCTATAATGCTCCCGGAAAAAATATTTTTATGAATTTCGGAGGTGGTTTATGGAATACCTACAATATGGCCTCCGGATTATTGGGAGATACCTTATCGTACATCCGTTTGTTTGCAATCGGACTGACCGGAACTATCCTGGGTGGTGTATTTAATTCGCTGGCTGTAGATATGACAGATGGAATGCATATCGTACCCCGTGCGATTACTATGTTGTTGATCCTGGCATTTGGGCATTCTCTTAATTTTGCCCTATGTACGATCAGTTCACTGGTACACCCCTTACGTCTCACATTCGTAGAGTACTATAAGAATGCCGAGTTCGAAGGAGGAGGTAAAGAGTATAGACCATTTAGAAAAGCGTAATATAGTAGTTGGTAGTTAGTAGATAGTAGTTAGTAGAAAAGAAATAAATATAAAACGAGTGAAGCGAGTCTCTACTAAGTGAGCAAAGCGAACTTACTACTAACTACCAACTACTAACTACTCAAAAAAAAGAATTTAAAGAATAAACAAACAAATAATTAAAAAACAATTTATTATGGAACCAATTTTATTAGCCTATTTAGGAATTGCTTTAATGATTGGATTGACCGGTATCGGTAGTAGTTATGGAGTAACAATCTGTGGTAATGCTGCAGTAGGAGCTCTGAAAAAGAATCCGGACGGAATGGGTAGTTATATTGCTTTGAGTGCATTGCCCAGTTCACAGGGTTTGTATGGATTCGTAGGTTACTTCCTGTTACAGGGCTATCTGGTAGAAAACATTAGTATGTGGACTGCTGCTGCTGTATTTGGTGCAGGATTGGGTATGGGACTGGTTGGTCTGTTTTCTTCTATCCGTCAGGCACAGGTTTGTGCTAATGGTATTCAGGGTGTAGCTGCCGGTAAAGATGTATTTGGCGGCACCATGGTATTAGCCGTATTTCCTGAATTGTATGCAATCCTTGCTTTGCTCGTACTGATTCTGATCAGTGGAACACTGCCGGGATAAGAAATAAGGACATATTTTAATAAACCGGGGCTGTCTCTACAATAGAGATAGCCCCGGTTCGTTTTAGAGAATATTTTCCGGATGAAAATAAATGTTTAATCCCGGACTTGATCCGGGATCGCAATAACACAGGCCGTTTGTATATAATTATTGATTACCGTTCGTTATAATGCGGTCCCGGATCAAGTCCGGGAACAGATTCGTTTTGTTGGAAGGGCTTTTATTTTCTGTTCTTTTGTTCTTCTGTTTATATATCTTATAGCTGTGGTGTATTTTCTCTGCTTTGCATGAATTCTTTTGGCAGGAGTCCGTATTGTTTCTGAAAGCATTTGGAGAAATAGGAGGGATTATTAAATCCTACCATAAAGCAAACTTCATTGATCCGGTATCTATTTTCCTGTAGTAATTCTGCTGCTTTTTTCAGTCTGACTAACAGTAATAGTTTATTCGGTGTCATACCGGATAAGTTCTTGATTTTAGCAAATAATCCCGAATTACTGATACAAAGTTCTTCAGCTAATTGTTCGATAGAGAAATCTACATTAGAGATGTTCTTTTCGATTACCTCATTTACTTTATTTAGAAATTCTTCATCCGCTTTGTTGCCTGCAATACTTTTCAGGGAAGTAAAAGGTGTTTCTGTAAACTTCCTGATCAGGTTTTTCCTGTTTTCCAATAAATTATTGATTTGTGCATACAGGAAAGAGATAGAAAACGGTTTTTCAACATAGGCATCCGCACCTTTTTCCAGCGCCTCAATTTTAGAGACAATATTTGTTTTGGCCGTAAGAAGTATCAGAGGAATATGATTCCACAAGAAATTAGATTTGACGGTGTTGCAGAATTCAACACCATCCATTTCCGGCATCATAATATCACTGATAATAAGGTCTATTTCATTTTTTTCGAGTACTTTGATTGCCGCTTTCCCGTTTTCGGCGGTTAGTATCCTGAATTTTTCTTCCAGAGACTCACGAAGAAAATCTATCATTTCCTGATTGTCTTCCACAATCAGTAGCGAAGTTGTTGCTCTATCTGTTTCTGTTGTTTCTTTTATGGAAAGAGATTCCGGTATCTGCATTACGGATGCTTTGTTTTCCGGGAAATAAGTGGTAGCGGATGATTCGTTTTTCTTTTGTATAAAGCCGCTTTGAGACCGCGGAAGTACTACGTAAAATGAACTTCCTGCTCCTTCCGTACTTTCTACAAAAACGTTTCCCGAACAGGTATCCACTATAGAGTGTACCAGATATAAACCTAACCCCGTACCACTATTTCTTGTATCCGGTAATTGGTAGAAAGGTTTAAATATTTCCTGTTGCAGATTTTCCGGGATGCCTATACCATTATCTTTTACAATGATCGTAAAGGTATTGGCTTTGTTGTTCCGGCTATCCAATATCAGTTCGATCCGGTCTTTCGTGAATTTGGAAGCATTACTCAATAAATTACTGATCACCTTTGTCAGGTTTTCAACATCCACACAGGCTATAAAATCTTCCTGGTCGTAGGTAAATATGAAATCGATTTCCTTATTTTCTACATAAGGTTTAAACCGGATATAAATATTTTTCAATAGCTCATAAATGTTTTGTTCTGAAAATTCAACGGGCATAGAACCTTTTTCTATTTTCCGGAAATCGAGTAATTGATTTACTAATGAAAGCAGGCGCTGACTATTCCGGTTAATTATTTGTAGGTCATTGTGCACCTTTTCCGGTAACAAATCGGATTTACTAATGATCTTTTCCAGAGGGGCAATAATCAGGCTAACCGGGGTACGTATTTCGTGAGCGATAGAAGTGAAAAAATTAATTTTCGAATTATACGCTTCTTTTCCTGTTCGGTTTTTATTTTTTCAATCCGGGCCTCCTGTTTTCGTTCATTTTTACGTTTTATAAAAAGACATAGTCCCAATAAAGCCAGGATAAACAGCAGCATATAGATACATATAAAGCCGGTTGTTAACCAGAAAGGTGGGGTAACTATCAGTTTAATAAAGGTACCTTCATTATTCCATACCCCATCATTGTTCGATCCTTTTACTCTGAAATAATATTCACCCGGTGGAATGTTTGTATACGTTGCTTTTCGTTTCTTATCCGTATAATTCCAGTTTTTATCAAAGCCTTCCAATAAAAAAGCATGTTCGTTTTTCTGTGGGGCGAAATAGCTAAGGGCTGTAAAATCAAAGCTAAAAGAATTTTTATTATAAGGTAAAATAATATAGTTCAATCCCGATTTACCGGTTTGCATATAGTCACCCCATTCAACCGGTTGATTGAATAATTGGAAACCGGTAATAGCAATTGGGGGAATTACCCGGTTTTTGGTTAATTGTTTGGGATAGAATGCATAGAAACCATTGGTTGTTCCGGCATATATTTTTCCGGAAGATGTCTGGATCCCTGATTTGGTGGTAAACTGTTCACTGGCCAATCCGTCTTCACCATTGAAGAAACGGTGCTGGCCTGATACCGGATCATATTCAATAAGTCCGTTGGTGGTTGTGATCCACAATACTCCATTCACGTAAAATAAATTAGAGATAGAATTACTGTCGAACAGATCTGTGATATATTGAAACGAATCACTATCTGTTTCATAATAGCATAAGCCGCTGTTAGTACCAATCCATATCCGGTTATTCATATCGTAACAGAAACATAACACATGGTTACTGATCACGGATGAATAATTATTCTCTTCAAACCGGTATTGTTTCCACTCTTTTGTCTCCAGATGATAGGTAAAAATTCCATCTCCATTGGTAGCAAACCAAAGCGTCTGGTTTACCTGAAGTATATCGTGTGTTGCGGCAACCGTCTCTTTCATTCGTTTTAAAGTATCGTCTGCCCGGTTGTATAAATTAATTCCATTGGTAGTACCTACCCATAAATCATTGTTTGAATCTGTAAAAAGACTGTAAATACTGCTCGAACTTAATGTTTGGGAGTCTGAGGGATCAGAATAGTAATGTTTGAACTTTTTAGTATTCAGATCCATGGCATTTAATCCTCCTGCGTAAGTACCAATCCAGAGTGTATTATTATCTATGCAGAGAGCATGAATATTGTGAAAAGACAAACTGTTTTTGTCTTTCTCCGGTTTATAATGGGTGAATACCCCGGTTTGAGTGTTGAAATAATTTAAACCGGCGTCGTCTGTGCCGATCCAAAGATTTCCTTTACTATCTTCCAGAAAAGAACTGATTACATTCCCACTGATCGAATTTTCACAAGGACTGTAGGTATAGTAGGTAAAATAGTTCCGGTTGGGAGAGGCATAGTTGATACCTCCATAATAGGTGCCGATCCAAAGACCACCCTCTTTATCTTTATAAATAGGATATACAAAGCAACTGGATAATTCGGGTTCACGTATATGCCTCTCTCTTTTATAACCCATGGAAGGTGTCCCGGTAAAATAAGTTAAACCATCATTCGAACCGATTAGGAATTTTCCGGGTTCATATTCTATCATGGAATGGATATGGAGTATTTTATCTACTCCTTCCGTATTTAAGTAATTTGCCTGTATACCTTCTGTTTTATGAATCGCATATACTCCGTGATTCCAGGTACCTAACCATAAAGTCCCGAATGTATCTTCCAGCATACAATAGGCTGAGAATTTTTTTAATTGTTCACTTTCCAGCGAGGGGAAAGCCGGTTCAAATATTTCTTTTTGTGTATTAAATTTGTATAACTGGTATTTTGTACCGTTTACGGAAGCCCATATATTTTCTTCTTTATCTTTATACAGGCAGGTTACATGTATATAACTTTGATTTTCTTCTCTGTACATGTTAAAGTCGTGTAGTACAAGTGTCTCCTTCTCTTTATCATAGATGAAAATGCCCTGGCTCCCGGAGGCAATCCATATCTGTTCTCTCTTATCCTGGATAATATCCTGAATACGGTCACAAATCATAACACCTTTATCTGTCTGTATCTGAAAAGATTTGAAACTATTCTTATAGGGAGAATAAACTGATATACCTATTTCAGTTCCGATCCATATTTCCCCTTTATTATCTTCAAATAAAGTATACACATAATTGTGTTTAATAGAGGAGGAGTCATGAGGAAGGTTTCTGTAGTGAATAAATTCATGCCCGTCAAAACGGTTTAGCCCGTTTTCGGTAGCAATCCACATATATCCCTGGGTATCCTGAATGATATCCTGTATTGTATTCGTTGATAACCCATCCTGAACCTGATAATATTTAAACTTCAGATCCAGGCCATATCCTTTTAAGAACATTAGTGATAAAACCAATAGTATAAATAGTTTTTTCATTGGTGTCGGATTATTCATTCTGTTTTTTTCAATTGGTTTTCCGGTGGTTACGGACAGTAAGTTCTTCCCGGTTTTGCAATCGTTCCTAAAGAACTTTGGTTGTTTGGATGATTAAAAAAGAGTATATGAAGGAAAAAAGAGAAAAAATAAGTTTATTTCTTTATACAAAGAGAATATTTACAATAAAACAATATCTTTATACATAATAAGAAGGTAAGTTCTTTAGGAACTTGATTGTACCGTTTCTAAAAAATCAATTCAAAATTAAAACCACCAGCCTTAATTTACGTTTTATATGGAATAATAAGATAAAACAAAACTCCAAAAAACTAATATAAATCTCTATATCTG
>JAJQAZ010000066.1 GCA_021203545.1 Tannerellaceae bacterium
ACTATAAGCAACTCCAGGACATCAGTTTAAATATGAGAAATCTACTTTTATTATTCATTTTTATACTACCGGTGAATTCTGTTTCGCAAAAGTTGAAATCCCAGACTTTATGGGGACTATCCGATGATTCTGACCAAATTAATATTTTTGAAAATATACCATCCCAACCCATTGATATAAAGTTTGTAATGGGCGAACACTGGCAGTACCCCAGCGATTTTGGATTAGGTTCATTTAGCGAATACTATTTCTATCAGGATAGTACATTTAAATCCAGAAAGGGTTATTCAGGAGGTCGTTTTTTTGAAAATGTACTTGAAGGAGAATATAAGATCGATAATGAAAATAACACCATACATCTTTATAGAGAAAATGACCTATATGAGAATATAAAAATAATAGGGATAAATGATACGATTTTAATGATTCAGATTACGACCAGTGAAAATAGTGATACAATGATTTATCGCAGAATTCCGGGTTGTATGAAAGACCAGACATGGGAATATACGGAAAAGCACAAAAATGACTGGAAGAAACATCATATCGTTTTTCGGGATTTTGGTCAATTTGTATATACAGTCACGGCTAACTGTTCATGGCGAAGAGAAAAAGAAATCACCTTTACAGGAAATTATCATTTACAGAATGATAAAATATATCTGAAAATCAGAAGCAAAAAAATTAAAGACCCTGAACTCGATATTAACTCCAGTGAATTATTTAAACCTGAAAAATGTGCATGTATTCGTGTCAATATACAAAGTAAAAAAATTAATCTGTCCGACTTTGAGAAGGTAATAAACAACAAGATTGACAAAAAATGTTGGAGTTATAGTAACTTTGAGTTTAAAACCGAACGCCCACTTCCAAACTCTGCACGTGACAAATGGGTTGAAATATCATCCAAGGAAAATTAACTTCGCAGAAGCAGAGCGGATGAGAATTTTTTAAAATCCTTATCTATTCAACAACATATACAGAATGGAACAAAATTGGTTCATAATAATATGTTCTTTTGTTCGTATCTCTTCAATCTCGTTTTTTATCTTTGCCGGATGAAACTGACGGCAGAAGTTAAAGCGTTTATTCAGGAACATATACAGGACGATCCCGGGCAGTTGCTACTGGCGGCATCGCGCTATCCGGAGATAGATGTACGGTTTGCGGCAGAACAGATCGCGGCACGCCGCCAGATCAGGGAGAAACTCCCGGCCTGGTATCAAAACCCCGGCCTTATTTTTCCTTCTAAATTATCTTCCGAACAATCTTCTTCCGAACAAACAGCTATTTATAAACAACAATTGGTTCATCCGGAGTGGAAAGGTTGCGACCTGACAGGTGGCCTGGGTATTGATAGTTGGTTTCTTTCACAGAAAGCACGGCAGATAATCTATATGGAACGGTTTCCGGAGTACTGCCGGGCGGCTGAGCATAACTTTCAGGTATTGGGAGCTACCAATATCCGGGTAATCAACGGTGATTCTATGGAACAGATATCCACTCTTCCCGAAAAAGGGGTGGATTTCTTTTATATCGACCCGGCACGGCGGGCAGAAGACAATAAACGCACCTATGCACTGACTGCTTGCGAGCCGGATTTAACCCGGGTGTTGCCTCTATTATTTAAGAAGGCAACTAAAGTAATCGCCAAAATATCACCCATGGCTGATATCAGGCAAACCATTCAACTGCTACCCGGCATTACAGAAATACATGTTCTGTCAGTGAAGAACGAATGCAAAGAATTACTATTAGTCATCGAAAAAGAGAAAGAGGAGATTACCCCGCTAATAACAACCTGGAACAAACGCAGCGACGGAACAGAGGAGGTCTTTACCTTCACCCTGCAGGAAGAGGAAAATTATCCTGTAGATTTTGCACCGGAACCACAACCCTACCTGTACGAACCGAATACTTCCCTACTGAAAGCCGGAGCTTTCCGTACGATCACCCGTCTGGGAGTCTCCAAACTTCATCCCAGCAGCCATCTATACACATCCGGTGAATTGATAAAAGATTTTCCCGGCCGGACATTCCGGATAGAAGAAATAATCCCATTCAAAGGAAAAGAGATAAAAAAACTCCACACCCTGATTCCACAGGCCAATATTACGGTACGCAACTTCCCCCTCTCTGTAGAAGAACTACGCAAACGTACCAAAATAAAAGAGGGCGGAGATACGTACCTGTTCGCCACCACCCTCTCCAATGGAGAAAAAGTGTTAATCCGGTGTAAGAGATATTATTAAATAATAATAGGCTTACTGTATGAGTGGCACACGAATGTCGTCAACTTAAGCCCAATATGCGATTATAAGCCCAAAGGGCTTGAATGTGAATAACCGCGGGTGAAACCCGTGGCAGAAAACGACTCTGCTCTATGAACCCCGAAGCGGGTTCAACCCTTTCAGGGTTGTTATGAAGAGGGTTTCTGCCTACCCCGGGTTACACCCGGGGTTATTCACATTGCACCCCATACGGGGTACTTACTTACAATTTGTAATTTTATCAAAGAACCATCAGAGTTTTTACACAGGCTCTTGATCGGGGATCAAAAACGCTTAAGTTGACGACATTGGAGTCCTCGCTACGTCGCCTCTAAAAAGTGAGGCTCCAGCCTCACATGAAGCAAGAGCTTCACCCATTTTAGCGACTTTTTGCTGGTGCAGATTTAAATCTGTGCCTAAATTAACAGACGGTAAAGAAGCACGGATTCAGAAATTCCCTCCAACCAGAGACCAAAGAAACCAATAAACTATTATCCATTTTATCTGGAATAATTATCCATTTTATCACTACTTTTTATATCTTTATTCCGCAATTATTAATCTGCTAACGCAGGTTGATCGATCGAACAACCCTTGATGATCGATCGAACAATGAATGATGATCAGTCGATCAACAGCTGTTGTCAGATAAATTAGTTAGCTGCTCAGGAATAATTACTGCAGTCCTGTTGGTTAATTAGTAGTAAAAAAAGGGATAAAAGTTCCGGAAGAAATAAGAAAAAACGCAAACATTATAAATCTATTACAAAATGCCAGCATTCTACAAATTCGTAAAAAAACCCGGACAGGGTTCAAAAAACAGCAAACAAGAGTTATATCCCCGGTTTGTACCAAGTGATACAGTGAAAAAAGAAGAATTCCTGGAGGCAGCCTCTGCTATGTCAGGTTTTTCAAAAGCTATTATTGCAGGTATATTACAATTATTCGGGGATCTGATTGTAAGGTATCTTTCAAGAGGAAAATCAGTCACACTGGAGGGAATCGGAACTTTTTCCCTGACATTAACAGCACCTCCTGTTACTAACAAGAGTGAAATCAGGAGTGAGTCCATCCGGTTTAAAGATGTAACTTTCCGGTCTGCATTCTCACTTCGCCACCGGCTGAAGGACACAAGTTTTTACCGGAAAGAAGAATATAGGCCCGATACCTGTTATAGCCCGGAACAACGGAAGGAACGGTTATTAAAGTATTTGGAGTTATACACTACTTTTACCCGGAAAAATTACATGGCACTAAACAAATGTTCAAAAACAACAGCTGTGAACGATCTTAAACTATTTCTGAATGAGAAGATCATCAAAAAATCAGGGCCTTTAAAAGGCCTATACGAAAAAGCCGTTAAAGAAGATCCCGGGTTAGAGGAATAACATGATGATCAACTGGGCAGTGATGACCCTTAGGAACATGGAAAGAGGGTAAACAGTTGTATAGGAGACGGAAGGGTCATCGCTTTCCACTGTGGTATTAGCAAAGTTGAGCGCCATAGGGTTGGCCATACTGCCGCATATCATCCCTACGTTATGGGCATAGTCGAGGTGGAAAATGTATTTTGCGATGAATCCTACCAACAGAATAGGTACGATTGTGAGCATAAATCCTAAACCTATCCAAAGCAATCCCTCGCTTTGAAAGACTGTTTCAAAGAAATGGGCTCCGGCATCAACACCCAGTCCGGCCAGATAAACTACAATACCAAACTGACGCATCATCAGGTTGGCACTCTGCGTTGTGTAGGTAGTAATATGGAAACGGGGGCCAAAGGCTCCAACCAATATCCCTACAATGATCGGCCCGCCGGCAATGCCTAAACGGATCGGGGTACTGATACCGGGTATCATAATAGGCATAGACCCCAGTAACACCCCCAGGAAAATTCCCAGAAAGATAGCTACCTGATTGGGGCTGGTGAGCAGTTTGGCCTCATCACCCAATATAGCGATTACGTTTTTTACAGCAGTAGACTCTCCGACAATGGTTAACCGGTCGCCAATCTGTAAACGGAGGTTTGGTGAAGCAACCAGGTCTACACCGGCACGACTCACCCGGGTTATATTTACGCCATACAGGTTCCTTAACCGGAGTGTGCCCAGTTTTACACCATTTACTTTGCTTTGTGTTACTACGATCCTGCGGGAAACAAATTAATATCAATGGCATTCCAGTCGATATCCTCTTTATTCCAGTCTACATTTTCCTGTGTGCCAAAAAGCGCTTTGATAGCTTCGACATCTCCCTTTACGGAAATAACCAGTAAATGGTCGCCTTCTTCGATTAAGGTTTCAGAAGTTGGGATCGTAATTCTTCCGTTCCGCCAGATACGGGAAATGACAAACTGTTTTCCGGAATGCTTTACTATATCCTGAATACTTTTGCGGTAAATGGCCGGATTGCATACCTGAAACTCGGCTACATTCGGTTTCTTTATTTCGGCTTTCGGATCGGTCAGTTCGGACGGGGCAGACAATTTCCGTAACAGGATAATAGCAAATATAACCCCTAAAACTCCTAACGGATAAGCCACTGCGCAGGCCAGTGCCATATCGGCTACCTCTTTTGTTTCTCCCGGATGTACCTGCAAAAAGGCTTGCTGGGCAGCTCCCAATACAGGGGTGTTGGTTACCGCACCCGATAGAAGGCCTACCATATTGGGAAGAGATACGTTTGTTGTCCAATGAAAAATAAGGGTTAACAGCAACCCTGTAAAGATTACCACGGCAGCCATGAGGTTTAACTGGATACCTTCTTTTTTAAAGGAGGAAAAGAAACCGGGCCCGACCTGTAGTCCCAGTGTATAAACAAACAGGATCAATCCGAAATTCTGGGAGAGGGTGAGCATATCGCGATCCAGTACGATACCGAGATGCCCGACAACAATACCTACAAAAAATACAAACGTGATTCCTAAAGAGATCCCAAACAGTTTGAGTTTCCCCAGACGAAGTCCGATAGCAGCCACCATGGATAGTATCACAATGGTTTGCAAAGCACCAGGCTCAGTAAAAGCCTCTACCAACCAGTTCATATGTTCAGCGTTGTTTTGATGCAACAAATATAGATATTATTGTTAGTAAACGCAGAAACTACCGATTTGTTTTTGAAAAGAGCATAAGAGTGTTTATAGAATCAGGTATAGGGAACGCTGATTACGCAGATGAACGCAGAATTTCGCAGAAAAAATAAAAATAATTAACCTTTGGTCGGAGGGGATTTGTAATCCCCGACTAACGAGTATTAGGATCTGTGATCCGATAAACAAATAAATACCGATTAAACCGGAACTTAGATATTTTAAAGCGGATTATAACTGGCTTAAGGCCGATCTATGATTCCTTATACCCGGACAGGCGGGGATTACAAATCCCCTTCGACTCAAATTAATCTGCGAAAATCTGTGAAATCGGAGTTCCCTATAGGCCAATACTGTATACTATAATATTTCGACTATCTCCTGCCAGGTAGTTACGCGGTGCCAGGTGGTGTCGGGGAGGTTGATGTTGTGGGGTTGGGTGAAAATGATTCGTTGGCCTTTAAAGTTATTGAGGTTTTTGGGATGATCATCAATTATGATATCTCCCTGTATGGAATCTTTTTTTCCGCAGAAGATCATTTGTTGCCAACTGATGAAAGGATAAAATTCGTTGAGCCATTCCAGTTTTTCTTTCAGACTATCCGGGTATTCGGTTGCTGACGAGACGATCAGTACGTTGTATTCATCATTCAGATATTTCAATCCTTCCACACTACCCGGAATGAGTGGAGCCGTTCTGAAAAAGCCGGCTGAGTTTACATGCTTTTTATAATGTGGAAAAGCTTCAGCCTCTGTTTTGCCGGATAACAATCCGGGCATTAAAACCAATCCACTCTCTTCTTTTTCCAGACGGATAAACTGTGCGTATACATCTGCCAGTACTCCGTCCATATCAACTAATACCTGTTTCATGTTAATTTCCTGTTCTGTTTCAGATACACAAATTTACTTTACCTCGTGAACCGGAAAAATGATCTATATCAGAAAATCATTCAGGAACAGGATTTATGTCTTATTTTTGCAGGTAGATTATCTTTTCGGTATGAATATGGTGAGCGAACTGGAAATTGTAAAATTGATATGTAACCAATATGGGGCTCTTCTTCCGGAGGAGCAGGGTGAATTAGCAAAATTGCTGGAACGTAAAGAACTGAAGAAGGGTGAGTTATTGCTTGCCGAAGGGCAGGTATCCCGGTATGCGAACTTTATATATTCCGGTATGTTGCGGCAGTTTTATTATAAAAACGGCCGTGACATTACAGAACATTTTACCTGTGAAGGGTATTTCTGTTGTTGCTTATTAAGTCTTTTCAGACAGGTTCCCACCCATTTAATGATAGAGACGATCGAAGATTGTGTAGTATATGCATTGGATTACCGGAAGCTGGCCGAACTATGCTACCACTCCCCCCGTATCGCTGCGTTTAAGAGTGGAATGCTGGAAGAATTCCTGATCATCTCTCAGATGAAGGCAGACTCGTGGCGTTTCGAGACGGTGAAAGAACGGTATGAACGGTTTATGAGGGAATATCCCGAAGCTGCGAAACGGGCATCCGTGAACCATATTGCCTCGTACCTGCTGATGACTCCGGAATCCCTGAGCCGCATACGCAGCGGACAGTTTTAATCACAGCCCGTTTATAAATAGATTACCTGGTCTGCCACAGATTCAAAATCCTTCAGGTGGGTAGCCATTAAGATAGTGATACCGGGATAACGGGATCTGATCGTACGGAAAATATCAATCGCGTTTCCGGAACTGATGCCTGCCGTAGGTTCGTCTACCACCAACAGTTGCGGATTTTTGAGTAAGGCCTGCGCCAATAACAACTTTTTACGTTGCCCTCCGCTTAATGTCTCGCCGTTTTCTCCCAGCCAGGTTGACAGACCTTCAGGAAGTTTCGAACGCCACTCTGCCAGGTCAACCGTTTCCAATACCTGTTCTATTGCTTCATCCGGATACCCTTCAAAATTTTCACGTAGTGTTCCGGTTAGTAAATAGGCTTTCTGCGTAACGTAAATACAGGCAGGCACAGGTAAATGCGCCAAATCAACCTCTCCATTCCATACAAGCGAACCGCTACGGCGGTATTCAGGATAGAAAAGACTATTTAGTAAGGTGGTTTTTCCCTTGCCGGTTTCTCCGAACAACGCAATCCATTCTCCTTTTTTAATTTCCAACGAAATATTACCGGTAAATACTGTTGTTTCCGGAATGCCGGCACTCACGTTTTTTAAAGATAAATTTTGCAGTCCGGAATCAACCTGCACTGTTTCAACAGGTTGCTCTCCCTGCCTAAATACCGTATCCATATCCCTTACCTGATGTACAACAGAACTTTTTTCGGATTTTCCTGAGAAAAGCATTTCTGCCAGTTCGGCCTGTGCCAGAATACCAAAGAAGAAGCCAATTGCCAACGGGGCATCTATAGCGTAGTTCGCGGAATTCCACAACAGGAAAGCAGCCACCAAACTAAACCCGAGACCGGCTATCAATTGCAAAGTGAAAGATTGGTTCTGTAATTTATTTCCAATCGTTCAAGCCGCAGTAAATTTTGCTTATATTGTCCGGTAGCTTTTTCCTGTAGTTTGTATTTAGAAATCTCTATACGGCCTCTGAAACTCTGCATAAGCGCCTGGTTATTCTCCTCCCGGACGGCTTTAAGTTCCTCGTAAAGAATCCTGTTTCTCCGGAAAAAGAATTGAGGAACAATAAACAGCAGAATAGCCGATGAAATCAGAAATTCGATAGCTATGACCTGCGAAAAAGCAGCAAGAAAGAAAAAGTAAATACCGAGTGACAGTAGTAATGCGGTAAACGGCAAAACCCATAAAAGCATATAGTTCAGTATCTGGTTTACACCATAGGTACTGTTTTCAAGTAAAGCTGAATTATTATTGACCTGCTTTTTGAAATAAGGAAGCCGGGCTACCGATTGAAATAGTTTTAATTGCAGACTTTGCTGCGCATCGAGTGTGGTTTTATGGTTTTCAAGCCGCTCAAAATAGCAGCTGGCAGTTCGTATCAGGGAGAGTAAGCGGATAGCGACAGAGGGTAACAGATTGTTAAATGCGGTATTTGCCAGGATAAACGACACGCTGCACATGGCTAAAAACCAACCCGAAATAGCCGGAAGCGCAATAAAAGCGACTGTCCAGATTAACAGTAGCGAAAGCCCCCACAACCACCGGCCTGCCAAAGGCTTTAGTATGTATTTTGCAATAAATTTATTCATCGGTCATCTGCTCTCCCCAATTTAAGTTCACAATTGTACCGGCAACAGCATCAAACATTTTTTCGTGCGAAGCCACAATAACCAACCGTTCCGCGGCCAGTTTAATAATTTGTTGAAGAATAACGCCGGCGGTGTCCGGATCCAGATTTGCAGTAGGTTCGTCCAGAATGGCTACCGGTGCAGGATGCAACATCATGCGGGCAAGGGTTATTAATTGCTTCTCGCCTCCCGAAAGTTGTTTGCCGTTGTGGCTTAAGACTGTCTGCCACCCGTCTTGTTTTTTATCAAGGATTTTATTCAGAAACTCCGGATACGTAGCCTGGGTATCTTCTTCCTTTTCAAGAAAAACATTGTATCGCAGTGTTCCGTCAAAAATAAAAGGGAACTGGTTCATGTAGGAGGAATTGGCTTTCAGCCATTGCCGCGACCAGCCATTTTCTTTGCCATTTACTGACACTACGCCTTCCTGTGGAAAGAGGCTTCCGGCACATATTTTCAATAAGGTGGATTTTCCGGAGCCCGAAATCCCTTTCACTAAGACCAACCCTTTCGCAGGTAAACGGAGATTGATATTGTGCAAAACTTTTACCGGCGTACCGGGATAAGTAAAGTTCAGATTCCTGATTTCAAAATCATGCAGTTCGGTCGCCGTTTCACAGAAAGGTTCATCTATCTTTTAATCCAGTACAGGTATCAATAATTTTGCCGAAGCCAACGCCTTATTCCGGTCGTGATAGGCACTCACGAACTTCCTCAGATAGAAGAAAAAATAAGGAGCCAGGGTGAGCAGGAACAAAGCGACCCGGAAATCATACCCTTTCCCATAATCAGGGCCTGTCATAATTCCCAACAAACTCATCCCCAAATAAATGGCGATTGCTGCGATTGCAATCGTAACAAACAGTTCCAGTACTGCCGATGATAGAATAGCAATTCGCATCACGCTGATAGTAGCGTCATTTACAGCTTTGCTTTTCTCTGACAGAAACCGGTATTGTGGTTTGAAGTTGTCTAAATTGACAATTTCGGCAATGGTCTGAAGACGATTATAAAAAACGGCCGAATATTTCAGAAAAATATGGATGTGCTTTTTGTGTAGTTCCTCTGCTCCTATCCCGATCACAATCATTTGCATAGGTATAACTAACAGGGAAACCAACAGTACCAGCCCCACCCATTTTTCAAACCAGAAACAAACAACCAGTAAAGGGATACTAACCAATACCGAAGCCAGCGCATAAGGTATAAAAAAAGCAAAATAAGGTTTCAGGTCATCACTTACCCGGGTTACAAACAACGTAGCGGATACAGAGTCCGCGTGACTATCGTTAAGTAATACCGGATAAAGTTTCTTTTTGATTTTAGAGACAATAGTATTCCCGGCTTTGTAATTAAACAACGAAGCGAAGTAAGCAAAAATATACCTGCCTGTAAGAAATAGCAGTGCGCATAACAGTATGCGAGGCAAAACTAATCCCTCATCCACCCACAGAGCAGCAAATCCCGACAAATACCAGCAAAAAGCGACAAAACATGCGGCACTTACAACAGTAAATACCGAAGCCGCGACATAAGCCCCTTTTGCTGCTGCTATCTTTTTATTCAGCCACCGGGAAGCACTTTTCTCTTTTGAACCCATTAATCGTCCGGATTATTAATTTTCCGGATGTAAAGATAATATATATGGTTTATTTTACACCATCCAGGGGATAGGAGTAGATTTATAAAATGCCAATAGAAAAGACAGGATAGTTATAGTTATTGACATATAGGTAAAAAAATCTTTTCAGCCTTGGGAGCATTTTCCGTAAGCAATATGTACAGCGTTATAGCCTCCTTATAGTTATCTGTTATCATTGGAAATAATCAATATATGGAAATATAAATTCTTTAGTTACATATTCTATTTATATTCCAAATACATCCAATGACCTGTGTTTAATCTACCTCTCAGTACTTTTTTATATTCATTTTTAACAAGGAATGCGATGATCAGATTTGTGTAATTTTCATCGTCCAGATGATCCACTATACCCCGCATGGAAACAATTAATGTTTTTCCATCCAATTTCCACGTTGTATAAAATTGTATCGCTTCCCCATCCCGGAAATGTGTTCTTTCCTGTTCGGTATAATCATCAGGGGAGCCATATTTTTCGACCATTGCATTCAGAATATTCCTGTAATCACTGGTACCTATAGAATTGTGTACCCCACATAAAGCGATAAACTGTTCGTTTTCATTAACCATCATATGTAAAGGACAAAAATATACATCGCCCAATACAGCTAGTTTCTCATTTACATTCCAACCACCCATATTATACTGTACACCCAGTATCTCTTTTTTGCCTGAATCCATATATACAGTATCGGTATTTACCGACCGCCAACCTTTCACTTCGTCATCGATATCCACATGCTGGTTTTCCCCCGAATAGAAATGTTTCACATCGAAATCCAATGGAATTTCATCAATAGGAAGAATAGCTTCACTTATTTTCATTTGACCGGAACAGACACTGGATACTACCATTAGCACACTAAGAATTATAAATATTTTATGCTTCATGAAATTCATTTCATTATAAATTTAGCTGTACAAAGGTATATTTTTTTAACTATAACCTTACTCATCCTGATTTGATTGTGGAAGACAATCGCCTTACAAATGCCGCATTACTTTTATTCGCTAAGAAGCCACAATCATTCTTTATCACTTCCGAAATCAAATGTGCACAATTCTATGGGAATGAAATCACAAAACCTATACCTGCATATCAGATATATCGGGGAGTACAGCAATATGAAAAAGCTGTAATGGAAGAAGCCAAACGGTTAGAAAAAGCCCGGCTAAAAGAGTTAGAAGCTGAAAAACTTCAAAAGGAGGCAGAAGAATTAAAACAAAGATAAAGAACAAAGGTCTGGCTGCATGCCAGTACATTGCTGCCAGACCCAGTGAATAAGACTTACTCTGAGTCTTTTTTATATAGCTTTTGTAGATGTTCCGATTCTTCTGTAGATAAATAAGTTAATCTGAACTTCCAGTTACCCCCCAATAGTTCCTGCTGCATTTCGATATATTTTTTCTTGTGGAGGGGTGGTAAATTATCAAAGAGGGTTTGAAATGACGGATCTTTATACTGCTCATATAGAAGAACAAATATCTTTTCTAATTCTTTTAATGTAGGAGTAGAGGTAACTTTATCATCAGACATTTTATCCAGTTGTGAATAGGATAAAATATAACTTTCTATACAAACGCCATTTTCAAAATCCAGTATAAGGACACCTTTGTCTAATACGATTTCAGCACTTCCTTTAGTAGGGTTGATATCTGACTTCTCATATTCACAATCCGGAAACCGGATGAGTATATCTTTTTTTTGTAAACCTATATATTCAGGAGCAGAATCTACAATTGGTTCATAGTCGCCAGCTCCATATATTGTTTCGTGCCATCTCTTTGAAAGAAGATTATATACTTTCTTATGAAGTTCAATTACCTCTTTTTCTGTAAGTAATTGTTGTATATCGCTCATATTTGTCCGCTTTTAACTTCCGGTTACCCCATACCGGAACATTATAAAATAAATCACATCGGGGTACAACTATCCCATTAAACACAAAAAATCAACTCTAGTAGCATAGACTATTTACTTTATCATATCCTGTTATTCCACTTTTGCACGGACTGACAACAAGGGAATTATATGAATAAATGTAAATATTCTGTTTTACTGGAACTACTAAAATTATCTATTCCTTGATTATAAGGATAGTCGAAATGTTATTCTTAAAAATATCTGGTGTGTAAAAATATGAAATAATATTAAAAAACGAACTCATTTTCCTATCTTTACAAGCATAAATAGAAAACTGTTATATGAAGAGATCAATATCCTATTTACCAAAAGAGAAACAAGAAGACTTACGTTATCTTGTAGGATTGATATTGGAGAGAATTCCCCAAACTCAGATGATTATATTATATGGAAGTTATGCCACAGGTAAATATGTTGATTTTGATACCCGTGTAGAATTCGGAATTCGCACAACTTATATGAGTGATTATGATATCTTGGTCGTTACTTATAGTGCAAAGGATAAAGAGGTTGGGCAACGCTTGGATAATATAGAAGAAATCTATTATAAGAACCCGGATAAACAAACCCCTGTACAATTTATCAATGAAGATATTAAGAATCTGAATATTGCTCTTTCTGATGGTAGGTATTTCTATACTCAATTGAAAGCAGAAGGAGTGATTTTATATAATACAGGAAAGTTTAAACTTACAAGACGACGCAAACTGAATTTTGGAGAAATCCAAAAGCAGGCACAAGATTATTTTAATGAGAAATACCAAAGTGCTCAAAACAAATACAAAGTGGCTAAATATGCTTTTGAGGAAAAGTTATACAAAGATGCTATATTCTTACTTCATCAGACTTGTGAGAATTTGTTCTATGCAGTCCGTTTAGTTTATACCCTAGAAAATAGTAAACAGCATAATTTAAAAAAATTATTAGCTTCTGTAAATAAATATTCTGAAGAGTTTCAAAAAATATTTCCTCGTAAATCTCAAGAAGAGAAAAGGTTATTTAATCTTGTAAAAGCAGCTTATGTAGAAGGTCGTTACAATCCAAACTTTATTGTTACCAAAGAAGACATTGATGATTTATTTCCTGTTGTAAATCAGCTTTTTGATTTAGTGAAGGATATTTGTGAGAAAAGAATAGAAGGGTATGTAAATTTATAATAAATAAAAATTAATCCATTTTTTCCAATATATATAATTGATATAATCTAAATGGCTAAAAATAGCAAAAATAAAACTGTAGATAACGAATCATCAATTTTAGGGAAAATTCTAAAATGGGGAGGAGTATTGACTTTGGCTGGGGCAATATTTGCCGGTGGATACAATGCCGGGTGTTATATTTCAGACATAAGATGTTCGGAAAATAACATAAAAGCAATAGGAGAATTTCAGAGAGAACGAGAACAACTTAAAGAAGAACTTGATACATATAAGCTTTCTAATGTCAATTATGCCACTAAAGAAGAGTTGGAAGAGTTAAAAAATAATTTTAATGAGTTTTATAAATTAAGCAATGAATAAAAATATAATTTCAACATTTATAGGGGTTTTCTTTGCTATAGTCTTTATGAGTTCTATAGTAGGATTTATTTATACCTATGACTATGCAGATACATTAAAATTAGAAATAGAAAATAGAGATCGATTAATTGAAAGTTTAAATCATAGAGATTCAATTATGCAGGAAATATTAAATAATCGATATTCAATTGATTCTATTTCAAGGGACAGAAATATTATATCTTCTGGTGAACTTGTAAGATATGCAAATGAATTAAGTAAACAAATTTCTGAAT
>JAJQAZ010000150.1 GCA_021203545.1 Tannerellaceae bacterium
GGATTGGGGGGGTATCTCCCTACATACTCAACTTCAAACAACCTGCCGGCACTTCACTGGGGGGTATATAGTACAAGAAAAGTATGGTATATAACGTACCATCCCTTTCAATGGCAGGGAGGCGAAATTATTATCGGAGAATGTGCTCCGTTACCGGGTCTAAGTTGCGACGATGTCCCCGAATATGAAACCGTCTTAAAGGAAACCTGTCAAAAACTAAACCTGACAGGAACCATTGACTGGGCAGCACTTCGCCACTATCCTTCTATTCTGTTTGGATTCGAAATGGCTTTCCGGTATCTCGAAATGAATAGTTACAAACTCTGGGATACACCTTTTTCGCGTGGAGAAAAAGGGATACCTATCAATGGGCTTATCTGGATGGGAGATAAAAAGTTTATGCTAAAGCAAATCGACCAAAAAATAGACGACGGATTCCGCTGTCTCAAATTAAAGATTGGCTCTCTTGATTTTGAAGAAGAACTTCACATAATAAAATACATCCGGGAAATCTATCAGGCATCCTGTCTTGAGATACGGGTAGATGCCAACGGTGCGTTTACACCGGAAGAGGCTCCGGACAAATTAGAAAGACTGGCTGAACTGGACATCCACTCCATTGAACAACCCATCCGGGCGGGGCAATGGGACGAGATGGCAAAGTTGGTAGAAAGCAGCTCCCTGCCAATTGCTTTGGACGAAGAACTAATCGGGATTAACGATCCGGCAGAAAAAGAAAAATTGTTTAATCACATCCATCCACAATACATCATTATAAAACCCTCCCTACATGGCGGATTCTCCGGAGGATATGAATGGATCAACAAAGCGGTTGAATGGTCTGCATCCTGGTGGGTTACTTCAGCCCTCGAATCAAACATCGGATTAAACGCAATAGCCCAATGGTGTGGAACCTACGAAACAACTCTTCCCCAGGGATTAGGCACCGGAAAATTATTTACTAATAACATAGGGATGCCGCTACAAATGCGGGGTGATCTCCTTTGGTATATCGAATAGCAATGAGTCATCATTCATACATACACGATATTTCCAGACAAACCATAACTGTTGAAGGTAAAACATACCACCGGGAAGAGATCCTATCTATCCCTGATCGGGAATTAAAAGAATTCCTGGAAGAATGGTTTAATGAAAAAGAATTTGTAGAGGTTCAAACATCCGGTTCTACCGGCACACCCAAAAGGATAAAGGCAGGCAAAAAAGAGATGATGAACAGTGCCTCTATGACCTGTAACTATCTGGAATTAAAACAGGGAGATACCGCCCTGCTTTGTATGTCACTAAAATATATTGGTGCTAAAATGATGGTCGTGCGGGCACTTGTTGCCGGATTAAACCTGCTCGTCAGGGAAGCATCCGGGCACCCGTTGGAGAACATATCCGTACCCATCGACTTTGCCGCCATGGTTCCTCTACAGGTTTATAACTCTCTGCAAACCAAAGAAGAAAAAGAAAAATTAAAACAGATCAGAAACCTGATCATAGGCGGAGGATCCATTCATAAAACAGTAGAAGAGGGGATCCGGGATTTTCCCTACGCGGTTTACTCCACCTATGGGATGACAGAAACCCTCTCCCACATTGCCCTGCGGAAACTAAATGGGCCGGATGCATCCGGCTTTTATACACCCTTTAAAGGAATAAGCCTATCCGTAACAGAAGAGGGTACCCTGGTAATCCATGCCCCCCCTACTCTCTTCACAACCCATCCGAACAAACGATCTGGCAGATATTAAACCGGACGGAAAATTCCTTATCACCGGCAGAATAGATAACATCATCAACACCGGTGGCGTTAAAGTATCCATCGAAACCCTCGAAGAACTCTTCTCTCCTTATATATCCCAGCCCTTCGCCGTAACCTCTATACCGGATAACAAATTCGGCGAAGCGGTCACTTTACTTATAGCTTCATCCGGAACAACCCTATTTTCCATCTCTTTTCCTGATGAAATACCTTCTGCCTATTTACCTAAATACACTTTTTCCGTAAAAGAAATCCCTGCGACCGGAAACGGAAAAACAGATCGTATACAGTGCAAAAAACTGGCACAAACGTTCAAAAATGTAAATCAATAAATCCTAAAAACACCAGATAAATACCTGTGGGAAATTGATGATAAATGTATCTTAAGTACGTTCTGTGTCATTTATAGACATTAATCTTGTCGTATTATTTCGATTCTTGTCATCTTTGACCCATGTTTACTTACTACCTCAAAAAGGTAAATAGTAAATATTATATTTGGTGAACGTTTTTGAAACCTATCCCTTTTATCGAATTTCTCAAATTTATATTCCCGGGGAATGGTGGCAACAAACGCTCACGTTCTTTGTTATATCTCTGTTGTACAGTTGTATAACAGATCATATATGAACGTGGGTTGTTGTTGCTTATTCCGGGAGAGGCCTTGAGAAAGCCTGATAAAAGGATAAGCATATAACAATTCCACGTTTTTGTTTTTTATACAAATACAAAAAATATATTTAGATGAAAGTGAGTTTTTTTTATTATTTGTAGCGTCAAAACACCGGATAAGTTACTTGTGAAAGTAACTTATCTTTTTTTATCCGGCCTACAGTTTTATCTTTGCACCATGAAAAGAAACATACTGGCTCTATACGTAATCAAACTCTCCAAATGGTTCTCGTTGGTGATGCCCGCCATTGTACTTTTTTACGAAAAACACGGACTGGGATTGCAGGATGTCTTCATACTGAAAAGTATCTACTCCATAGCAGCCGTATCATTAGAAATACCATCCGGATACCTGGCTGATGTATGGGGACGTAAAAAATGCCTGATCCTGGGATGTATTCTTTTCTTTGGAGGGTATCTCTGTTACTCCTTCACGTACACATTTATAGCATTTCTGTTTGCCGAAATCTTACTGGGATGCGGACAAACGCTGGTAAACGGTGCAGACTCCGCCCTTTTATACGACACCACCGCCTATTACAAAAAAGAACAACTATATATGCGTTATGAAGGCAAAATTACCATGCTGGGTAATTTTGCAGAAGCCATAGCAGGTATTATTGGTGGATTTATCGCGGTATACTCTTTACGCTATCCCTTTTATGCACAGGCTGCTATTGCCTTCTCCGGTATTCCGGCAGCATTGGCCCTTCAGGAAATAAGCCGGAGCAACACGATACAAAACCCGGTAAAAGAAATTATCCGTATTATGCGCTACTCACTTTTTACCAACCGCGCTTTATGTTACAATATCATGTACTCCGGCATCATCGGAGCGGCCACACTAACAATGGCGTGGTTTGTACAACCTTTTCTTATCTACCTGCAAACACCTATCGAATGGTATGGTATCATCTGGACAATTCTGAATCTTACAGTCGGTATAGCTGCTCTGTTCTCAGACCGGGTAGAAAAAATATTCGGTATGTACAAAATGAATCTGATCATTCTCTTATTCATCATTGGAGGCTATATCTCCCTTGCTTTTAATCTTACGTATGCCGGATTATTCGTTCTGTTTATTTTCTATATTTTCAGAGGCTTTGCAACTCCTATATTAAAAGGTTATATCAATCAGATGACATTTTCGGACATGCGGGCAACTGTTCTGTCTATCCGTAACTTCGTCATCCGGCTGATGTTTGCGGCAATTGCCCCATTTGTAGGTTGGATGAACGATATGTATTCACTCAAATGGGCACTCCTAGCCTCTGCTCTTATTCTGTTTATTCCGGGAATCCTGTTTCTGACACTACAGTACGTAAACCAGGAGAAGAATTAATCAGCCACCACAATATTCAAAGAAAAGCAAACTATCTTTTCCCACTATTTGTTTTACTAACTAAAGAAAATATCTCTGCGCCATTATGACAGTTTAAGGTATTGGCATTTATTTTGTATTTCTATAGGTAAAGAATTAAAAAATAAAAAAAAAGAAAATATATGAACTTGAATAATTTCACAATTAAAGCTCAGGAAGCGGTACAACAGGCCATTCAGTTGGCACAGCAACGCAACCAACAGATCATTGAAGCCACCCACTTGCTCAAGGCTGTCATAATGACAGGAGAAAGTGTAACAAACTTCCTGTTCCAGAAACTAGGAGTAAACATACAGAACCTGAATGCAGTACTCGACCGTCAGCTGGATTCATATCCGAAAGTAACCGGCGGTGAGCCTTATTTATCCAGAGAAGCCAATGCTGTTTTACAAAAAGCGGTAGACTATTCCGGCAAAATGGGCGACCAGTATGTATCCCTGGAACCTATCCTGCTGGCCTTATTAACCGAAAACAGTACAGCCTCTCAAATACTAAAAGACGCAGGTGTAACCGAAAGCGAACTCAGGAAAGCTATAGAAGAGTTACGAAAAGGTAATAAAGTAACCAGCCAGTCCGCCGAAGACACCTACGACTCTTTAAATAAATATGCCATCAACCTAAACGAACGGGCACGGAGTGGTAAACTTGATCCGGTAATAGGCCGGGACGAAGAAATCCGGCGTGTATTACAGATATTGAGCCGCCGTACCAAAAACAACCCCATTCTGATTGGTGAACCGGGAGTGGGTAAAACAGCCATCGCGGAAGGGTTGGCACACCGTATCATCCGGGGCGACGTTCCGGAAAACCTAAAGTCTAAACAGATATACTCGCTGGACCTCGGTGCACTGATTGCCGGAGCCAAATACAAAGGAGAGTTCGAAGAACGGTTGAAAGCTGTTGTAAACGAGGTAATACAGTCCGACGGACAGATCATCCTCTTTATTGACGAAATCCACACATTGGTTGGAGCCGGTAAAAGCGAGGGAGCCATGGACGCTGCCAACATTCTGAAACCGGCACTGGCCCGGGGAGAATTACGTGCTATCGGGGCGACAACACTCAACGAATACCAGAAGTATTTCGAAAAAGACAAAGCACTGGAACGCCGTTTCCAGATCGTAATAGTAGAGGAACCCGACGAGCTCGACACAATATCTATCCTGCGTGGTTTGAAAGAGAAATACGAAAACCACCACAAAATACGGATCAAAGACGAAGCCATCATTGCTGCCGTACAACTGTCTACACGGTACATTACCGATCGCTTCCTGCCGGATAAAGCCATCGACCTCATGGACGAAGCCTCTGCCCGTTTGCGTATGCAGGTAGATTCCGTGCCGGAATCGCTGGACGAAGTAAGCCGCCGTATTAAACAGTTAGAGATTGAACGGGAAGCCATCAAACGCGAAAACGATACGGATAAACTGGAACAACTCAATAAAGAACTTGCCGACCTGAAAGAGGAAGAGAATAAACAGAAAGCCCAATGGGAAAGCGAAAAAGAGTTAGTCAACCGGATACAGCAAAACGAAATCGACATCGAAGATATGAAGTTCCAGGCTGATAAAGCCGAACGCGAAGGCGATTACGGTAAAGTAGCGGAACTACGGTATGGAAAGATCAAAGCAAAAGAAGAAGAAATAGACGAACTGGAACAAAAGCTGCAACAAATGCAAACCGGCGGTGGCATGATCAAAGAAGAAGTAACAGCCGACGACATTGCCGATATAGTATCCCGCTGGACCGGTATACCGGTTAGCAAAATGATGCAGACCGAACGGGATAAGCTATTAAAACTTGAATCCGAACTTCATACCCGCGTAATCGGGCAGGAAGAAGCCATCACAGCTATTGCAGATGCCGTGCGCCGCAGCCGTGCCGGATTGCAGGACCCCAAACGTCCGATCGGTTCTTTCATTTTCCTTGGTACAACAGGGGTAGGTAAAACAGAGCTGGCAAAAGCACTGGCCGAATACCTGTTTGACGACGAAAATATGATGACCCGCATCGACATGAGCGAGTATCAGGAAAAATTCAGCGCAACCCGTTTGATCGGTGCCCCTCCGGGATATGTAGGATACGATGAAGGCGGACAATTAACAGAAGCTATCCGCCGGAAACCTTATTCGGTCGTCTTGTTCGACGAGATCGAAAAAGCACATCCCGATGTATTCAATATCCTGCTACAGGTACTCGATGACGGACGGCTGACAGATAATAAAGGCCGGGTGGTAAACTTCAAGAATACGATTATCATCATGACCAGCAACCTGGGTTCATCCCTGATTCGTGAAAACTTCGAGACCATTACTCCACAAAATCACGATGAAGTAATGGACAAAACCAAAATACAGGTATTAGAGTTGTTGAAGAAAACAATTCGTCCGGAATTCCTAAACCGCATAGACGAAATCATCATGTTCACACCACTGAACGAACAGGAAATCCGGAAGATCGTTAAACTGCAACTGGATATTTTGAAAGGGATGTTAGATAAGAACGGTATTGAACTGAACTTCACTCCGGAAGCATTGACATTCATTGCCGAAGAGGGATACGATCCTCAGTTTGGTGCACGTCCTGTTAAACGGGTAATCCAGAAATATGTTCTGAATGAACTGTCAAAAGAATTACTGGCAGGCCACATCAACAAAAACCATCCTATCACAATCGATATGGAAAACGGAGAGTTAGTATTCAAAAACTAACCATTCATAAACAAAAAAAGATAGAAGCGGCAATACAACTTGTCGCTTTTATTTTATATATTTACGTCTGTTATCCTTTTTAACTTAGGCTTTCTATGAAAGATAATACGCAACGAAACAGAAATATAGGAACATCCAAACAGGGACACGGCCAGAATAACAGCCTTACCGTTCCTAAGCCGGTTTATAAAACAGACGGGCGTACCTATTATGAGCAATTGGGAAAATATTCCCAAAGCAGCCATATGGTCAACGATCAGGAATTTATTTTCATTATTGAAGATACATATAAAGACTTTTACCATGCCTGCAGTATTGAAGACGTTTTATATGTACTAAAAGAAATTCCTGAAGAAGATTTCGGAGAATTAAAATTTATCATATTCCGGCAACCTAAACGGAAAGAACAACGATCAGTCCCTGTTTGGGGCAAATTGATTTATTCTTACGAATTTGAAAAAGAATACTATCCCGCTATTATTTTAGAAGCAGTACCCAAAGATGGAATACTAAAATGGAATAAAAAAGAATTTGTAGAAGCTCAAAAAGAGTTTAACAGACTAAAGTCTGACGGACACTGCATAGTAGAAGAGAACGGATATTATCAGATAACACTTTCTCCCGAAACGGTTAGAAATACCCTACTTTACCGGATCCTCCTTCACGAAATAGGCCATTATGTACACTACCTGGAAATAGTGGAACGCCCTATTGCGGCAGTAGAAAAAATTGATTTCAATAAATATCTGGACGAAATGGATAGAAGATGGAATTATTTCCATAACAGTATCCCCACAGTTGAAAAAGAAACATTTGCACACAAATACGCTGCTAAAATAAGAGAAAAGCTATTATAATACTTCATTGTATATGAACAAAAACCCGTTTATTCGTTTTATCTCTATCATTTAAACGAAAAAAAAGATGAAAAAGATAATAAAATACTGTGCTGTTGTTGTAACAGCCATACTTCTTATTACTGCGTGTAAAAACAATAACCGCCCAGTAGACCCTTCTGTGGACGATAGTTCACCGATGATGACCGGCTTTCCTGCCAGTAGTAATAATCCGGATACCGATCCTATGCATACGCTACCGGACGGCAGAGATTTCTCTGGCACTTACGAAGGTACCCTCCCGGCTGCCGATGCAGATGGAATCCAAACATCATTAAAACTATACAATGATAATACCTATGAACGTACATCCATATACATAGGAAAAAGCGACGATGCAATCGAAGAACGTGGAACCTATGAAGTAAAAGGAGATATTCTGACACTAATTGCAAACGGTAGCGAAGAATATTACCAGGTTGGAGATGGATACATTACCAAACTTGACAACGACAAACAACCCATTACGGGAGATTTCGCCGAAAACTACAAATTAATCAAACGTTAGTTCCATAATCAGGTCCGTATACTTACTTAATAGGACCCGTACACTTGCCTGATTTATCCCCTGAGGCTGCCATCGTAAGGCCTGGGGATACGCCCGCAAGGTCTGGGGATAAAGAAGCACCCCCAGGCCCTACAGTAACAAAGTACACGGCTCTTATTGAGTAAGTATACGGAATAAATTGAGAAACACATGCTATTCATTTAATCTAATATTTAAAACCTGTCTTATTTTATTTATATCTTTATCCCTGTAACTAATTCATCATACAACATGAGAAACTATATACTTTTACTACTAATCACCTTCACCACAAGCTGTCAATATAAAACTCAATCAAATACTGGAACGAACAATGAGATACTTACAAAACTCCCGGAAACTACTCCGGAACCGGAAGAACAACCGTTTGCATCTATCTATCCTCCACAGGAATTTGATTTACCGGATCTGACAGGGATATGGGCATACGAAAAATGCGACGTATACGGAGGATACATCCATGGATACGGAACCGATATACCCAAAAAGGAACTACAGGGTACATTTCAGAATGTTGTTATCGAATTCTACCGGAATTTTATCTGTTTGAATCAAAATGGGATGGATTACGAATTCCATGCAATGGATTATAAGCCTGAAGTATGGGATATCGAAAGTTTCTTTGCTTCTAAACTGGGAGAACAGGAAACCCCGCAACAAATCCGTACCTGGTTTAAAGAAACATTCGGCACTACAATTAATGATCCATTCCTTGTATATAATCTCCCCGGGCAGGAATATCCATATAACAGGTTAATCATCTGCCCGGAAAAGATCCTGATGTTTACTTACGGAGCCTGGTATGCCAGTTTTACACCTTCCGGTAAAAAAGAATTCACAGGAGAAAATCAACACCGGCAGTATTCAGCAGAAATGGAGTTTTATGATGTGTGGTACTACGAGAACAAAAGCATAGAAGATATCTATATCCTCTTATTACCGGAACACCCGGTTCTGGAAAAACAGATGCCCCTCACAAATCTGTATATTGAAGGCGAAGAGTATGATATAGAATACAACTGGCATGAAAATAACAAGCTAATAATAAACGCCCTATACGATGGAGGCACCACATCGTACGAATTCAAACAAGACTCAAAAGGAACAGAACTAACTATTTTTTATAGCGGAGGGTAACGGTAAATCTAAAAACTACTCTTTACACATCTTTTCACCTTTCACATGTCCCTGATATTCAGTAGGAGTCATACCAAACTCTTCTTTAAAACATTTGGTGAAATATTTGGGAGAAGAAAATCCGGTGGCATATGCAACTTCCGAAATGTTTGCAGACTTATTTTTCAATAAGCTACAGGCATATTTGAGCTTGATATTCCGTACAAACTCTAATGGAGTACAACCGGCTATAATCCTGCATTTCCGGCTTAGGGTAGAACGGGATATATTCAATTCGGATGCCATTTGCACAATATCAAAATCAGATTCCTGAATATGCCGTTCCACGCATCGTATCGCATCGTTCATGAACGATGCATCCGGATTTTGAAAATCCGGATGAGATATATTTATATCCATTCCCGAACGAAAACTTTGTTGCCAAAGTTTCCGTGTCTCCAACAAATTATCTACCCGCGCCTGCAAAATCTTCGTCTCAAAAGGTTTGGCAATATAACTTTCCGCCCCGGCCTTATAACACTCCACCTGATCGTCCGGTGCATTCTTGGCTGTCAGCATAATAATAGGAATATGATTCGTTTGCAAATCACTCTTTATTAGCCGGCAAAACTCCAGGCCATCCATTTGCGGCATCATCACATCACAGATAATAATATCCACCGGACTGTTTTTAAGCAGTTCAAGCCCCTCCGGTGCACTTCCGGCTACCAGGATCTGATACCTTTTACTAAAAATCCGGACTACCAGTTCGCGCAAATCCCTGTTATCGTCTATAAATAAAACACACGGCTTGTTATCCTGTCCGGGAATAACCTCCTGCTCTTCCGGAACAACCCCGGGAGAAGCATTTACCACTTCCTGGTCGTCGTAAGCCTCTTTATCAATCGGCATTTCCACCGTAAAGAGAGAACCTTTGCCCTCTTCACTACTTACATCAATACTTCCATGATGCAGGGTTACCAATTCCTTAGTAAGCGACAATCCTATTCCGTTCGACTTGTATCCCGGATTAGTTCTATTATTATAAAACTTCGTAAAAATCTGCTTAATATCTTTCTCTGCTATTCCGGAACCTTCGTCCTGTACTTTAATAACCAAATGCCTGTAACCCTCTTTGTAAACAACTTCCAACGCCACATTTATTTTCTTATGTGACGGAGTATATTTAATGGCATTAGAAAGCAGATTAAACAATATATTATCCAGTTTGTCAATGTTCACATATCCCCACACACCATCCATTATATCAGTAGTCAGGCGAATATCTTTTTTATGGGCCAACGGCTGGAAGCTCGACGCAATAGTATCCGCCACAAAAGAAGAGATATGGCTATTACTTACATTCAGTCTCATTTTTCCACTTTCCACTTTCCGGAAATCCAGAATCTGATGCAACAACCGTTTCATACGGTTGGTATTAATACGCAGCATCTCCGCCTGCCTTGCCGGATCATCGTTCTTCTCTTCCAGATCATCGGCTACACAGGAAATAATAGTAAGTGGTGTAAGCAATTCGTGCGAAACATTCGTAAAATAATTCAGTTTCATCCGGGTTAGACCTTCCTGTAATTTCAGATTATTTTTTCGTTCCATCCGTTTGGAATAAGCCCGGAACAGAAAATAAACGGGAACCATAATCATAAAAGCATACAACAGGTAGGCATACCACGTTTCATACCAGGCAGGAAGACGGCGGATTATTAATTGACTCTCCTCTTTCAGCCAGTTACCATACGGATCGGTTGCCTGTATGCGTAACACATACTCTCCTTTATCCAGCCGGTTATAAAAGGCAGAATGTTTTCCGTCCTCTATATACGTCCATTTTTTATCCGCTCCTTCTAACTGATAGGCATACCGGACCCTGTGGTTGGAAGTATAAGAAAGAGTAGAAAACAGAATTTCAATATTGCGCGCGTCAGGCAAAAGTGTTATTTGATCAATAGAATTACCGGATTCCCGGACGGACGGAGAAAAAATCACAGACCGGTTATCGCACTTTACATCGGTAACAACCACCCGGCCGGCCTCATTTTTCTTTACATTCTGGCTGGCTGGCCGTATTTTAATAAAACCATTGTGCCCACCGGCATATAGGCAACCTTCTTTATCCACGAAAGCGGCATGATGACGAAAAGAAGAGACGAAAATATTGGCATCATGAACAGAATATCTACTGTTTTCTTTTTGTACCTGGTTATGACAAATAATATATTTATCACATACAATCCATAGGGTATCCCCATGAGATAAAATTGCCAGAATATTATCGCCCTTCAACCCACAGGCATCCGTTTGATCCGTTATTACCTGTTCTTTCCGGTCGAGGCGGAACAATTACCCCAAAGAAGTAGCAAACCATACAGCCCGGTTATCCGCACTTATCCTTTTTACAGAACCTTCGTATACCGGCATTGACTCCCCGGAATAATGCTTCAGCAGAACCGGCTCCCCTTCTTCATAACCCATCTGGTAAATATCCTCCGGACAACAAATCCATACATTTCCCTTACTATCCCTTGACATACCGGAAATAGAAGATATATCAAAAGGAAGCACTGTAAAGCGGTCAGATCCGTCCGGTTTGAAAAACAGGTAGGAAGAAGTACCCACCCAAATATTCTTATAATTATCCTCTATCAGTTCTGAAATAGTACCGGGAGAAGGCACAACATCCCTCAGGTCATACGCTTCCAACACAGAAATGCGCATCTTCTCCTGTTTCATTTTCCACACACGGGTAGAAAACTCATCGCGTCCGCCCAGCCATACCGCATTCTCCTTCTGCGACGGAACAATAGATCCGGTCGGAACCGAATACAGGGCATCCGGGTTGCTTCCGTACGCAACCTGTCCGGTCTGCTCATCAAAAAGACACAAGCCATAGCGTGACTGGTCGCACCAGATAATTCCTTCCGGATCTTTATTAAAATAAAATAGGTTCACATCTACCCCTAACTCCCTTTTCATACACTCCATTGTATGATTCTCAATCCCGGCTTCTTCAAAAACAACAGTATAACCCTGGTCATAAGCAGGTAACCACAAATTACCTGAATAATCTTTAATTACCCGGCTGTAAGTTTTATATTGGTCGATAGGGCGGTTAATATTTTTTATTGTATTAATATCTACCTCTTCCAGTTCGTCCCGCTCGTTTATCCGGAATACATAAAGTCTGAAATGCGACAATGCCCATAAATAATTATACGCGTCGTCCTGAACAATATCGTAAAAAACCACCTCCGGGTATTGACGGATAGGATTAACAATAGATTGCCGGTAAAACATCTGCCGGTCTTTTGCAATAGGATCAAACCGCCAGATCCCACTTCCCCAGGTGGCAATCCAATACCTTCCCTGATTATCCTGTATCATCCGGTAAGGATTACAGTTATCCATCCGGGCATATTCCACAAAAGAATCATTCCGGTCATCATACTTCAATACATCCCCATTCCATGTCAGAAACCAAAGATCACCGTCCCGGTCCTCAAAGAACGTATTGGCACTATTCTTTAACGGGTACTCCTTCAGAACACCAGCCCCGGCATCACATCTGAACAGGCTCCTGTCTGCAGCAACCCACATATTTCCCTTCCAGTCACAAAAAAGATCGCGGATATCCTTTTTCTGCAAAGCAGAATCGGGAAAGGAGGTAATCCGGTAAGTATATTTATTAATCAGATTGATACCCTCAATCGTTCCTACCCACAAAAAATCATCATCTTCGGCGAAACAGTGGATATCATTATTCGTAAGCTTATGCGGATCATTAAAATCATTTATAAACGGCTGGATATCATAACCGTCGTAGCGTTCCAGGCCATACGCAGTTCCTATCCAGATAAAACCGGCCCTATCCTGATACAAATTAAAAATAGAATTTACAGGCAACTTATCTAAAAAAGGAATAGGACTAACAATTATTTGTTGCCCGGCAAGAAAAAAGCCTGGTAGTATGTAAAACAGACAGTATATAAAAACTTTTAAGAGATGTGGTTTCATCATATTTCATTCAAAAGGGTTGAGTTATGCAAATATATAAAAATGGTTCTGGATTGACAACAAATCCCGTAAACATTCCCAACCTGTAAACAGGATACGTAATACAACAGAATAACCCTTCCGGAGTCTCGTGTATGGCTGTAGGTATAGAAGTGGTTTCGAATATTCGACTCGCGCGAAGTTAAGAAAATACAGATTGAAAGTTTTTGATCAATCAGGGTATAAAATTTAGTCAGAACAAATTTTATACCCTATATAAGCATATTGGGGGCATGGTTTGATTCAGGATAACTCATCTTTGTACAGAGTGAATAGAACCACTATTTTTTATTAAACCATATAATGAATATGAAGAAACACAGAATTTTAACGCACTTATAGATATTAGAGTAGATGGATAATAAGTTTTCCACTATTAACCTTAAAAAATTAATTATGTAGATTTTAAACTAAAAGTAAGAAGAATAGATTGGCTACTATTCAAG
>JAJQAZ010000160.1 GCA_021203545.1 Tannerellaceae bacterium
TAAACTATATCTGAGTCCTTTTAATTCACCTCTTAACTCAAGTCTTTTTTCATTTGTATCATCAAAATTAATCAATCGGTTTTCGACTTCTCTAATTCTGTTCTCAATTTGTTCCCGTATTCCATTGAAAGCTACATCCGCATTTAAAATCAATCTTTCCTGTCGGAATTTTCCGAACATATTTTACAAACCTGTAGGAATAAAAACCGGAGTTCTCCAATGTATCAAACAGACCTGTAAAGTGTTTCCGGAGTTTTCCGGAGGTATAGACAAGTTATTCAAATATAGTGAGAAATGGCTTAAAAGTCATTCCCCAGTTCCAGATTGGCTGATACCTTTTCTTTTCGATTTCAGCTATAGCCAGGTAAACAGACTTTTTCAAGGCATCATCATTGGTGGAAGAAAGTTTATTTTTCGTATACTTTCGGATTTTACCGTTGAGATTTTCTATCAGATTGGTTGTATAGATAAATCTTTCAGATTTCAACAGGAAAGTCAAAAAAGCAGTTAGTTTATCCCAATTCACACGCCATGAACAGATCGCATAAGGGTATTTTGAACTCCATTAGTTTTCAAAATGCTCCAGCTCTAAAGCCGCAGCCTCTTTGGTCGATGCATTGTAAATATTCTTTAGATCAGCCGTAAATTCTTTCTTTTCTTTCACACTACATACCAGCAGGAGTTTCGGATTTGATGTACTAGGCATATCTGAGTAGTAGACTCCGGCAAAGAACTTCTTTTTTCATTAGTGAAACACCTATTTCTTACCTGATTGATAATTTAGCCGTACGTTTACGAATTAAAAAAGCTTTTCTAAATCATTTTACTTCTCTGCATATTTTTGTTCTGACACTACGTTATAATCAGAACTATATCTATTGCCAGCCCTTCGGTAAGATTTGTAATGAAACACTATATATATGTTTTTAGTCAATTAACTGAAAATTCCGATAAAAAACTTATTTATGTGTTAATATAAATGGTTATTGTGATGTATTTTCTTATTGAATATTTTATTCATAACGATTCAGTTGCTGTTTTTTCCTGTATCATTAATTGTAAAAAGACACCGATAAATACCGCTAAAAAAACAAACAGATAGAACTGCTCCGGTTGTCGGATTTCAAACTTATCAAACCGTATATAAACTTCCTGCAGATTGTACCAATGGTTGTCTTCTCCCGGCCATAACGGCTCATTAAAACTTACCATTTTGCCTATAATAGAAAAGAAGAACCCTGCGATATAAGAATATAAATAAGCAATCAGAAAGAAAACAGTAGTTCTGCCTATTTTCCATTTAGCTGCTAAAAAGGATTGACCTTCCCTATTTCCGAATAAACAAAGAAATATGTACAAATCATCATAAAACCAAGCACAACATAATACATTTTTGAAAAACCAAGTATACTACCCTCTTCTCCTAACATGTTTGTTCCAAAAAAGATAGTTACCCAACCTGTAATGATGGAAATAAGCAAGCGGGGGAGCAAGACATACGATCCAATAAAATTCCTGCGAATTGTTATCCCCAAACCTATGCCCAGAACTATAAAAAAAATCAAATGTCCTGGTTTTTTATACTCTTCATAAGGAATATAATTCATCCACGAACGAAAAGCATGTACAGCAAAAAAACAAGAACAAGAGAATAATTAAAAAAGCCTGCCCCCCATTTATTACAAAAGATAGAGGTAAAAGAATACCGTCGAAAAAACCATCTGGCAGTAGCATTTCTATCTTCTTGAATATCTCTCCGCAGATTTGTTTCATGGGACATTTTATTACTTTTACCTCCTATCCAACTCTTATAATTCATCGTTTCATAAGCATCATTTTCTAATTTTCCGCGATTATATACTTCCAGCATTTCTTCTTCTGGTGATAAGAACCATCCCTTTCCCCGATCTTTATTTTCACCTATATATTTACATTTATTAAAAATGTATTCAGATTGTGGATTCCGGATACTCCTACACCAGTCTTGTTCTGCATTTGCGAGGTATTCTCCATAGAGAGCATGCACATTCTCTGAATTATTGCCAACTATAATTTCACGATAATAGTAAAATCTGCACTTGTTTCGCAGGGCACTAAAGAAAAAGCTGGATTTCAAACAATCTATCGTATAATCATAATAAGGTACGTTTTCAAATACCAGTGAATGGTCCAGATCAAAAATAAAATCAAGGATTAGTTTTCGTATAAATCGATTTATCTGATCTTTGGGCATTTTTAGATTTCCGTTGTTATCAAAAATATCAAATACGGATAAATCGGAATAACTGTATCCTTTTCCACTTACTAAAGTTGACTGAATAATCCTGTCTTCATTAATAAGGGTATAAAGAAAATAGGTGTTTTCATTTTTCATATTCTCTCCTTTAGGATATCCTAAGGGAAAAGTGGTACCATAAGCCTGAGAAACAGGATCTATTAATTCATCTTTCAACTCTGGTATATTCTTCAGCGGTAATGATAATAATAAACAATGCATATGTCTCTCATTTGTGGAGTAATGTACCCTGAAGTCTATTCTATCTTTTGCAAAACAAACATAGATAGGATATTTAGGACTCTCTTGTGAACACTTGTTATCGGGAATTTTTAATCCTCTATACCGGAACCGGATAAAACCTTCGTTTAAGCCATCCTCTGTTCTACTATCTAAAACAAAAAAACGACCATAATTCATAGACTTTCTTTTTTTAGGTAAAGAATATATTTCAGTATGTCTTCATCTTCTTTCAGATAAGGCTGAATAGATGAATACTCCTCCAACATTTCCGGCCATTGCCTGATCGTACCATAAGCTGTTAGGTAAACCAAATGCATCAGGTGTTCCCAAAAGAAATTACTATAATTTCTTACATCGGGATATAAAGACTGAATTAAAGGGGTATTCGAACACAAATTCCAGTTCTTGTCAGGGCTTATACCTTGCTGGAAATAATTTTTACATTTCTTTTCGATAAAACACCAGTCACTTTTACTTTCTCTACATTGATCTTTAACATCGCAAATATTACAGTTGGCTTTAAATTTTTCATACTCAATATAATAATCTCTACATTTGTTTGCACACTTATTTTTATTACAAAACTTTTTAAGCCTATTATAGACTGACCTTATTTCCAACAAGCTATTAAAGTATGTATCCGCATTACGTCTGACTAATGCTTCTGGAGAATCATAGATCTTCTTCAACAGAGAGACGGTGGTGTGTATTTGATTTTCATTTTCAGCTAGGATTAGTGCTTGTCGCTTCATCAACTGAAAAATGTTATATTTAAACAATTCTGGTGTAGTTGTCGGACAAGCACTTCTTCCCATATGCCAATGTGTTTGTCCTAATCCTTTATTCTGTATCCTTTCATTTATAGAAGTAACAAATGCCGAGATAAACATGATAAACAATTTTCTGGTAGGCACTTTCGTAGGATTTTTTATCTTTTCTGTGATCTTTTCATAACCGCTATTTTCAAAAAAGATATTTTCTAAAAACTCATACCCATATTCCGTTTTATCCCCATTCTTTAATAAATAATCCAACAAAATGATATCATAAGAGTTATCGAGTATTTTCTGTTGCAGCTCGTTTATATTTTCTGCAGTATGAATAATAAAATGATCTTCAAATCTATCCTTCTTATATATTTCTTTTAGTTTTTCTTCCTGACAGAATTCTTCATATAATTCTTTCAATAGTCGTACTACAATTTCTTTTTTTGTGGTACGGACACCTGAGAGTGGTGAATAAACAACCGACATCTTTTTTTCAGCATGATCATCGAGCAATAAAATTTTCCAGCTTAATCCTTTAGAAAGAAGTTCTTTAGAAGAAGTTCTATTTATTTTATCCAGTAATCTCTTTTTTATTGCTCTTTCTGAATGAAAAAGAAAGGGAGATACCAAGCTTGCATGTCTGGAGTCGGAGCCTTCATATATGGGAGTAGGACTAATCAAATAGGAAACGTTTAAAAGCTTTGCATTGAAGTAAGCATTTTCCTGAGCTACTATTAAGTCATATAAACCCTGCTTTTCATAATCATAGAAACATAAGATACCTTTTTCTAATTCCTGTTTTACATTTTCACTATTTGCATTTAAAGCATAATGCCAGATACTGCTATCAATATAGTCTATATATAAAGGAGCTTCCCTTATTTTATTTAATTCACCTCTGCAAATATGCAATATGGGATGAGCCCTTTCAAATGATTCAAGAGTGTTTCCATTTTCCTGTTCTTCCCGAACAAATGTAAAAAAAGCTCACACAGCAAGAAATCTTTTTTTTGAGAATCAGTAACCGCTTTGAAGTCTACATCCAACATATGAACAAAAAATTTTATCGACACCTCTTTCTTTAAATCTAAAGATTCAAACATAAAAGCGGGAAATTCTTTTGTATCAGGTCCTTTTATTTTTTCAACCCGATTAAATGTGTTGGAGCTATATTCACAATAGAAAAGAGTATCTGTATTATTTGTTTTTATCATATTTCAAATGAATTATACTTATTCATATTCCAACATATTTTGCAGCATACCTGTTCTTCCGGTAACTTCTTCTCTTTTAAGTAGTTCTTCCTTATTATATTTATTTCTGAGTTCTTTAAACTCTTCAGAATAAAAATAAAATAAATCATCAATTATGGTATCGGGTTCTGAATCCTCACAATTTTTCTTATGTAAAGGCAATTTATCTCGATATTTGCATGTTGGAATACGATTGTATCGAATAATCTATCTTCTATTAAATCAAATTTATCATATGATAAATTCAAATTTTCTCCTAAATCTTTATCATGAAATAAAAGACGGATTTCTTCATTTTCTCCATTTAAACCGAGGGTTTCTAAAATTGAAGTAAGATATAATTTCACAAAACTCTTACTCTTTATCATTCTAAACCCTCCGGGAATAATAAAAATGTTTTCACCCAGTGTATAATACTCTTCCCTCTCGATATAGTTTTTCAGACCAAAATTATCTGATAATTTATGAGTGGATTTTCCTTTAAAAAAAGATTTTTCTAAAAAATCTGGATCAATACTAATTACTGTTTTCATAATGAGCAAAGTCTAAAAGTTCAACTAAAGAAAATTTTGAATCAAAAAAGCATTTTCAATGGCAGCATACTGAATAAAAGAAAGTTCCTGTGGCATATCTTTATGAGATGGTTTAGAACGTCCGGAATGAATAATTAGATTTTTAACAGGAGCTTTTAGTTTTTTTAATTCTGAATTATCCTTTTTACAAAGTGTTTTGTGTAAAGCTGTCGTAAAGAGTGATTTTTCTTCTACTGCAATACTATATTTATTATATACTTTATCTAACAATCCCTGATGAATAGATAAATAATCGAAATTAAAATTCATTTCAGGATTCGTTATAACAGCCCAGTCCGACTTATCCTTTTTTATTAATACACTCTATGTGGGTTAAATAAGCCATTACTGAGATCTTACAATGATATTCATTTTTTTCTTTTATCTTTTTCTTATCATTAACACCAATAATAACAAAACACCTTAAATGTTCTACCCACATTAATGTTGATAAATAAATACCACGCTGAAGGTCTACAATCCCATAATAGTCTCCGTTAGGTAGAATATTGTCTTCAAAAAGATTTTTTTATCTTTTATTTTCTGCAGGTGTTGCAAAATGGATTTCTCGTTACGACCTGTTCTCTTTTCAAAAAGCCTTTCATCTAAAATAGCTATTTGTTGTGATACGACATTTGATTGTTGAAAGAACCAAATCTCATTTATCTCTTCAATTCGCATCAGGCGATCTGTAGAATTATGTCCGGAAATACCTTCTACAAATTCTGACGGTATTTCATATTTCATAAAATTATCAAACTGCTTTTTTTCTAAGTGATGAGTGCGATAAATATAATCAGGCTTTTGATGTGAATTCCATTTTTCCGTCAAATAGTTTTTATTATATATCCGTACTTTATCCTTTAAAAGGGATAATGCATAGGAATCAGATTGTGTTTTGTACTTATAATAGACTTTTTCATCATCGATAATTAATTGGGGAATGAATCTTCCTTTAATTTTTAGCCATTTTTCTAAATAGATTGCATAAAGTTCTTGATCAGTCTTCTGTTTACCTTTAAGTTCTGAAATCTCTTTCTGATCAATCATTTTAACCCGATTGGGGGAGTATAAAAGAATCCTTCTTTTCAAGTCCATATTAATAGACATGTCTACCAGAATAAGATCAAAATTATGGTTTTTGAGGGTTAAATATTGAGGAGCTGAATAGAATCTCCATCCTTCTGTATAAAAAAGTTTTTGTCTGGATAGCCCTTCTGGTATTTTATCCAATACCACACATACTTTTTTCACTTTCTTTAAACAAATAATATATTGTAAATGATTGTCTGATGTTTTTCTTACGCTCAGTAAGGGAGGTGCCTTTTCTTCCAATTTGTCATTCTCAATATCTCTCAACCAACCGGCAGAAATTTTCATTTCTTTAAGACCTTTGTTTCTATTGATCATTTGACCGGATTCATCTACATACAATTCATCGATAGCATCTTGCAATTTTTGAACAGTTTCTTCTTTTTCAATAAATAAGTTGTCTGTAATGGTTAGTACTATCAGCTCGGAACGGCATAGATCAGATAAATAGTTATTTTTTTCCAAAAACTCAGAAAAAGCCGAATCATTCTTCACTCTATTCTGGTCTTTATCCAGTAAAAAATCATACATATCTAATTCCAGTTCCAGGTTCTTATTATTTGTGTTTTGCTGGGAATAATTACCGTGTTTAGCTGCATTACGTATGATATTTTCAAAAATAGAAAAAACAGCCTGTCTTCCGATCACACCTCCGGGTAAAGAGAGGTTGATTTCCCGCATAGATTGCAGATCTTCATATCCAATATCTTTTACCACATGCTTTGTATCGGTTTTTTATATCATTAGTACCATTAAATTTTCTGAATTTAATAATAATATTCTCCCTCCTCAAACCTTCCGAACGGGCAATATTATCCAAAAGAAAATTAAAAGGAGTATGTCCTTCTCTATCTTTGTGTCTTTCATAGCGCAAGTCCAGACTTAATTCATCATAAATAGCATCTTTAAAATTTACATTCAGGGAATAAGGGATATAATCTGTAGCAATAGTAGCAATAAAATCTTGCCTTTCCTGCATATAACTAATAAAACACCCCAGTCCTACCAAAAATGGTAATTCAATTCCGTTAGCATTCTTTTTTAATTTTATTATATTTTTTTCTATCGTCTTGAGATCATCCCCTATTGCAAAGAAATGCTGAAGCATTTTTTTCTGCATAATAGATTTTACAGATTCTAAATCTCTTTTCAGATATGCCATGACATGACTACCCAGATTATGGCTCATATTTCGTGCCATGATGGCAGCTTTAGCCGATTTTACAGTCTCTTTCCGTATATCATTATTGAGTTTTTTTATCCAATCTTCAACAGCCACTTCTCTATACTTAAGATTGATAGCCATGGCAAATAAGTGTTTCTCTACTTCCGTCAGACCATTATCATCTGTAAAGGCAAGGATACTTCCTCCGTAACTGATATCATTTCCTTTCTCATCTGTATAAAGCCGACTGGTGATAATCATAATCATTCCGATTTCTTCACCAAAAAAAACGTTCATTTTTGTAGGCACACAAGAAGCGATAAAACTGCTTGAAAATCTCTTCTTTTTTTATTTCATCTTCTATTTTCAGTGTCAGTTTATCTGAAAGGCAATCTTTGAATTTTTTTAAATGCTTATACTTTTTTCCTGTAAAATCTTCTATTTTCTCCTCCGGGAAATGAATGATGAGCTTTTCCTGTTCTCTTTCACAGAAAAAGTCTTCTCCTCTAAAATAAATTTCAAAGAAGAGAGGCACTTTTTTCAATTGTTTGGATACAAATTCTACAAAACTGAAATTGATATATTTATTACTAATTGTTGTACGCTCTTTATTTTCAATGATCTTATATAACCCTTCATATTTTTGATGGTACTCTTCTTCTTTCTCTTTATTATAATATCTAATAGACTCTTCTAACCAGGTACCTTTAATATGAGACCAAACAGGCATGGAGTAATAAATAAAATTATTTTATCTTTCACTATTTGTTTCAGATAAGCGTTGATAGTCTCTATCGCATTTTTTGCACGCTCATGCATTTGAATAGAATCATTATCCTGCTCAACGATCAGATTAATAGGGGGAATAAAAGATGTTAAATTGCTCATGGCTATTTTCTAAATAGTAATGAAATAAAATTAGGAAAATTCAATTCGTTATTATTCATATCATTATAGAGATAGGTGTCTTGATTATATGACAAGATCTCTTTATACCTTTCCAGCCATAGGGAAGACTTTTTTGCAGCCTCAATATAGGCGGGCAGAGTATGTAGATATTTGGTTACCCGCAAACGTTTACCTTCCAAACCAGTCCGGAACTCATGAGTATATTCTCCGGATGTTTTATAGGGAACATTATACTCCTGAGAAATCAGATACGGATTATTGGTTACAATCAGTAATTTTCCGTTGTCAGCCATGAAGCGGGAAAATAGTTTGAAAATCCCATCCAGATTTTCATAATGCATAACAACCATACTGCAGATAATTACATCAAATAATTGACCGGCAGATAGTTGCTCTCTAATATAAACCGGGTCAATTTGAAAAATATCTTTGAAAATGAATTTCCAGGAAGATGAAATTTTATCTGCTTTGTTGTTTACAACGGCATATTTAATTGCTTTTTCACAGAAGTCTACTCCTGCACCTTCAAATTCACCGGGAGACAATAGATCAGAAATAAGAACTTCATCATAACCTGTGCCACACCCCACATCAAGAATACGAAGAGGAGCCTTGGTATGAATATAGAAATTTCTCAGATCCAAAAGTTCCAGATATTCTTTCCTTACTTCTTTGCGAGCATATTTCTCCCAATAGTCGATGTTAGAATCATAAAACTCTTTAATTTCACTATTTTCAACTTCCATCATTCATTGATAACAATTTGACTATTTTGGTACTGAGCTATTACCAGATCGGTGCGGGTATCTCCATTCGGATAAAAAGAGATATTACCAGATGCACCTCGGAAGTTCCGGATTTGTAACAGATGATTCCGCATTTTTTCTACATCTCGGATGTCTGTTTTATGGTCTTTCCAGATAGACATCAATATGTTGATAACATCATAGGTATAAGCGGCCCTGAAGTCTGGTAATTCATTATATTTAGCAGTATACCGATCAACAAATTTTGCCATCTCCGGCTCCAATTTATCGTTCATCATCAGGTAAGTAAAACGAGGGCCGATAAAAGTAAGTCCATTCGTAAACTCTACCGGCAGATCAATAACAGATTTGTTGGATCCTCCTAAGTTACAGATAATATCCTCCGGACGAATAGACATTTCGATCGCTTGTTTGAGTAGAGGTGCATATTCATTGCCGTAGCCCAGTAAAATATACTTCTGAGGATTGGCAGATTTCGCTTTAGTCAATACGGCTTTGAAATCCGTATTATTCATAGGATATTCTTCATGGCCAACTACTACACCACCTTGTGCGACAAATTCTTTTTCCAGAAATTTATACGCATTGATACCATACAGTTCATTGGTATGCAGTATATAAATTTCATTTGCGTTTTCTGCTTTGAGCGCATCGATCATTAAACTGATCTCCTGATCACCACCCGCGAACAAACGGAAAAGATAATCACTCTGTTGTGTGATTTCCGGTTCAGCAGAACCTGCAAAAGTAATTACATTGTGTTCGTTTACAAGAGGAACACATGAATTGACAATCGGGGTAAGATCAATATAGTAATAATGAATATTTTTATTGTTTAATAATTTTTGGAAAGCAGTAATACCATCCCGGAATGTACCTTTACTATCTTCAAAAAGAATCTCTATTTTGATATCATGTTGATTATTAAACTCTTCAAGGGAAACATCCAATGCTCTCTTTTTAGGTTCTCCGATTACAGCCGAGCTTCCAGATAATGGTAAAATCGCTCCAATCCAGATGGTATCCTCTGATGAATGCTGACAACCAGGAAATATCCCTGTAATCAGTAAGCTCAATAAACAAATTAAACTATACAACAATTTCTTTTTCATATAATAGATAATTAATTAAACATTTTTTCTTCTATTTTTTCAATTTCTCCCTTTTCAAATTCTCCGGTCAGCCTTCCCTGTTCCATTAAATATATACGGTCGCAGAAACCGACTGCCTGCCTTATATTTTGCTCAATTAACAGAATGGAAAGATTCTCTTTTCTTTTTAATTCCTCAAACAATTCATACAATTGTACTACCGCTTGTGGTGAAAGTCCGGCAGACGGTTCATCTAAAATCAAAAGTGATGGATTACGCAAAAGACACATCGCTAAGGCTAATTGATGTCTTTCTCCTCCACTCAATCTATCTGCACGTAATCTTTTTAACTGATTTACCGAATTATCCAAAATTATAAAATAATTCTGAATTTCATTTATTTGTTTTTTATTTGTGGTTACTAATAATAAGTTATCCCAAACTGATAATTCATCAAATATCTGTCCTCCCTGCATAAATAAAGAAAGACCTGATTTTGATAATTGCCATGCAGGTACCTTGGTTATATCCGTATCTTTTAAATGTACAGTACCTTCACGATAAACTAAGTGATTCATAATAGCTTTAGCAAGCGTAGACTTTCCACAACCGTTTAAACCGACAATACCTACAGACTCACCCTTATGCACTATAAGGTCGACTCCCCGCAGAATGGCATCTCCGGGAATATATCCTCCTTTGATATGAGATAGCTTCAACATCATATTCCTAAATAACTATTTCATACCTCCTTGTTTTCTAAGATTTCCTCTACCGAACCCTGAAATCTGATTTTTCCACTATCCATAAATGCACATTCCCGGGCAACTTCACGGACAAAATGCATATTATGTTCAATCATCAGAACCGTCTTTCCGTTACAGATCATTTGTTGTATCAGTTCTTTTATGACATTGAAATAAATCGGATTTACTCCAGCTGTAGGTTCATCCAAAAGATAAAGTGAATAATTCCCTAAAAATAGCCGAACTAACGACATGATGCGTTGTTCACCATAGGAAAAGTCACAGCCTGGTATTTGTAGCATATCTTTATATTTATTGGAACTTCCGAATACCGTATCGAGGCTTTTTACAACCAGTTCTTCTTTCCACTTTTCTACCCGGTCGGTTTTTTCTTAAAAAATAGATAAGAAAAAGGAAGTTCACCGGTAAAATCAGGTATCCCTAATTTTAAATTATCAAGTAAACTTAGGTCTGCAAAAAGTAACCGTCCCTGAAATAAGCGACCAATTCCTTTGTGAACTCGTTTACCGGCTGTACAAGAGGTAATTAGTTCGCCATTCAGGATTACATCTCCAGTATAGCCATCTTGAAATCCTGAAATCACATTCAGCAAGGTTGTCTTACCGGAACCATTTCCTCCTATTAATGCTGTAACCTGATGCCTCTTAACTTTCAGGTCCAACCCATCGATCACCTGCATACTATCTTTCGTATCGGTGAAACTTAAATGAATATTTTTTAATTCCAGGATCATTTTAAAACGATTTTACCCATTAAACCCTGAGGACGAAAATACATGATACCAATTAAGGCTAACCCGTAAATAATCTGCCTCAAATTGGCTGCTGCCGCATCCGGCATACCGATAAAACGGAATAATTCCGGAATTAATACAACAAATACAGCTCCCAAAACCGGACCTTTTATATTGCCGATCCCACCAATAAATAAAGCCGTTAAAATAAAAATACTTTCATCTATTGTAAAGCTGGTAGGGTCAATATAGCTGATATAAGTTGCATATAAAAAACCAGCCAGACCAGAGAATCCGGCAGAAATAAAAAAAGAAAGGCTTTTATATTGTAAAGGACTCCTTCCCAATGCTTCCAAAGATAACTCATCACTACGGATGGCAGTCAGAATACGTCCAAAAGGAGAAAATTTAAGAGCTTGGAATATAAAAATTACGAGTAATGCTACTAATGTTGTCACAATAAAATAGTTATGTATCCGGGATAGGTTCAAGAATTCAAAGATCCACCAAGTGGGAATTCCAATTATTCCATAGGGTCCTTGAGTTACTTCCACCCAGTTATATAAAATTGAATAAACGATCATTTGAAAAGCAAGTGTTGCCAGCAGGAAATAATCTCCTTTTAATTTGATAGAGATTAATGACACAATGAGGCTTGTAGCTCCTGTAAAAAGAATAACAAAAAGGGTAATTACGATAAAGGGGAGTCCGGTCTGAAGTAAAAAATAAGCACTAATATAAGCTCCTATTCCGTAAAAAGCTGCTTGGCACAAAGACATTAAATTAGCTAAACCTACTGTTAAATTGGCGCTTAAGACCAATATAATGTATAGGTTGATTAGGATAATGATATGTAATATATAATCCATATTATACTAATCTTTTCTTATATCCCATAATACCTTGCGGACGGAATAACAGGAAAATAAGTAAAATCACAAATGAGATAGCATATTGCCAATTTGCTGAGAATTGATAAATCACTATTGCCTGAATTAGTCCTAACAACATTCCACCCACAATACACGCATTGAAATTTCCGGATCCACCAATAATCATAGCTACGATCGAATTTATTAGGACAAGCATACCTATATGAGGGTCAAGTCCTGTTTCATATACGGTCAGACATCCGGCTATAGTTAAGAATATATCACTCAAACCAAAAACCAACAAACGTATCAGGGATATGCGGTATCCTATGACTTCAAATAAGACTATATCATTACTTAACGCTCGTGTTATTAATCCGAATTTTGTAAATTTAAATACTAAAAGAAATATACTTAAAAAAATGTGCCTATAAAAAATTGTATCAGTTGAGTCTGGGTAATGAGTAATTCATGATATCTATAGACCTTTTGAATTGATTGTTGAACCATTTTTGTGTCATTACCGAATAAAATGGCAATTAGATTTACTAAAACGATCATGATTCCAATAGAACTGATCATAATAACATTTAATGAAGATTTTTTTAATCAAAGGTTTATATACTAAGAGATCGCATAAAATACTTAAAAAAACTGTAATAACAAGAGAAAATAATATACTTACCCCAAAAGAAAAATTCAATATTGAGTAGCCATAATAAAAAGAATAAGCGGCTGCAACATATAAGGAAGATGCTGCGATATGAAAAATACGGGTAGTGTTATAAACTAAAGCAAAACCAATAGTTGATAAACTATATAATATCCCTATAACTAAACCATTGATTAAAAATTGAAGAAACATTTTGTTATATTTTTTATTATAAACATCCAAAAGTAATATATAATTATTTATTAATTAACAAATGCTTGAAATATAAACATATTTTAAGTTTTTAAGAAAGTTTTA
>JAJQAZ010000140.1 GCA_021203545.1 Tannerellaceae bacterium
ACTGAGGAAGGGGTTATTTTGACATTTTGTAAATTATCAAAATGTCAATAACCGGAAATGTTTACAAATAGGCTTTCCGGGCAACATAGAGTTTTGGATCACCGGGATTAATTCTCTTTTTTATTCTTTTTATCCTTAAGCCCACGATATTAGGTGAGACAGTACATTGTAATTATGAAATAATACACTTTCTGGGTTAAAAAGTATTCCTATTAAAGTTTAAATAAAAATAATAAGGTTTTAAATTGTTCAAAAAAAGTGTATTTCTTGCTCAATTAATTTTAATATCCCGCTTTAAACCTTTTACTTTGTTGGTAGTCTTATTTCAATCGATTTAAGATTACCAATTTATTTAAGATTGCGGATAAATACGGATGAAAGATATAATTGTCTAACCTGGAAAACCGAATAACAGACATGAATAAAAAACCAAATGGGGAATAACAGGGTTAATCCTGCTACTGATTGTGGGGATGTTTTTCTATCCCCGGATTAAAAATTTTTTCCTGGCAACGGAAGATAATAAAAATGCAAGTATACTTCCACCGGTCAATACTCCCACCCGGCAGGTATTAAATGTAAATGCGGAACTTTTGAAGTTTCAGACTTTAACAGACCGGACTGTCGTTTCGGGTAACCTGTTACCAGACGAAGAGGTAGATCTCACGTTTGAATCTTCAGGGAAAATTATTGCTATTTATTTTCAGGAAGGTACTGCTGTGAAAGAAGGTGATCTGCTTGCCAAGATCAATGATAAACCTTTGCAGGCTCAATTAAAAAAGCTGGAAGCTCAAATTCCGCTGGCAAAAGACCGGGTATACCGGCAACGAACACTCCTTGAAAAAGATGCGGTTAGCCAGGAAGCTTTTGAACAGGTGGCTACTGAATATGAAACCCTGATGGCTGATATCGAACTGGTGAAAGCCAATATAGCCCAGACAGAATTAAGGGCTCCTTTTGATGGGATTATCGGGCTGCGTTCGGTCAGTGAAGGTGCCTATGTTACCCCGGCCACACAGATCGCTAATCTGACAAAAATATCTCCTTTAAAAATAGAATTTCCTGTCAATGAAAGTTATTCCCGGGATATAAAAGTAGGTTCTAACGTTATATTCAGGGTGGAGGATTCCAATGGAATGTTGCGTGAACATCAGGCAGAAGTGTATGCTATGGAAGGTAAAATCGATCTGGATACACGTTCGTTGATAGTCAGGGCTATTTATCCGAATGCACGGGGAGCTATTCTTCCCGGACGATACGCTTCGGTTGAGGTTACTAAACAGGAAATTACCCATGCGTTAACCCTCCCCAGCGAAGCGGTTATTCCGGAAATGGGTGTAACCCGGGTTTATTTATACAAAGGAGGAGTTGCCGAACCTGCAGATGTGGTATTGGGAATGAGAACAGAAGAACGGGTGCATGTTTTATCCGGAGTTGCTTTGGGAGATACACTGATAACAACTGGTATTATACAGTTACGAAAAGGAATGCCGGTCATTATTGATAATCTTTCTCATTAATCCTGTAGTATGGCTAATATTTCAGAAATTAGTATAACACGTCCCGTTCTTTCAACGGTGATGATGATGGTAATCCTTCTGTTTGGGATGATTGGCTATCGCTTTCTGGGAGTAAGGGAATACCCCAGTGTGGACCAGCCGATTATATCTGTCAATGTTTCTTACCCGGGAGCAAATGCGGAGGTAATCATGAATCAGATCACAGAACCGTTAGAGCAGAATATTAACGGGATTCCGGGAATCCGTTCGCTTAGTAGTGTAAGTAGCCAGGGTAGTAGCCGTATTACTGTGGAGTTTGAACTATCGGTTGATATGGAAACCGCGGCCAATGATGTGCGTGATAAAGTATCCCGCGCACAGCGGTATCTGCCCCGTGATTGTGACCCTCCGACTGTTTCGAAAGCAGATGCGGATGCCACTCCCATTATGCAAATCGGGCTGATCAGTAGCCAGCGATCCCTCATGGAATTGAGTGAGATTGCGGAGTTGACAGTCAAAGAACGTCTACAGACGATTCCGGATGTGAGTGCAGTAGAAATCTGGGGACAGAAAAGATATTCCATGCGTTTGTGGCTCGATCCGGTAAAAATGGCCGGATACGGGATTACTACCATGGATGTGAAAAACGCGGTGGATAGGGAAAACGTGGAGTTGCCTTCCGGTAGTATCGAAGGTAATACAGTGGAGTTATCTATCCGTACTATGGGGTTAATGACTACCGCCAAAGATTTTAATGATTTGATTATCCGCGAGATTGGAGGGAATACGATTCGGTTCCGGGATATTGGTTTTGCGGAAATTTCGCCGGAAGATATCCGTAGTATGTTGAAGAAAGATGGAGAGCCTATGGTTATGACGGTTATTATTCCTCAACCGGGTTCGAACCATATAGATATTGCCGATGAAGCCTATAATCGTATTGAGCAACTACAGAAAGATTTGCCGGACGATGTAACGATCGAAATGGTATACGATAATACTAAATTTATCCGGGCTTCTATCAATGAAGTAGAGGAAACCATTTACATCGCCTTTATTCTGGTTGTTATCATTATTTTCCTTTTCCTGCGCGACTGGCGTGTTACCCTTGTGCCGGTAACGGTTATTCCGGTTTCCCTGATCGGGGCTTTCTTTGTAATGTACATATCCGGTTTCTCTATCAACGTTTTGACCATGTTGGCAGTCGTGCTTTCGGTAGGACTGGTAGTGGATGACGCTATCGTTGTGGCCGAAAATATATATGTTAAGATAGAGCACGGAATGTCACCCAAAGAAGCAGGTATTGAAGGATCGAAAGAGATTTTCTTTGCGGTTATCTCTACAACTATTACTTTGATATCCGTATTTCTTCCCATTGTATTTATGGACGGAATGACAGGGCGGTTGTTTAAAGAATTTAGTATTGTAATATCGGGTTCGGTTGCAATTTCTTCTTTTGTAGCACTTACGTTTACTCCGATGCTTGCTACTAAATTGTTAAAGAAAAGGGAAACACAAAATTGGTTTTACCGCAAGACGGAACCCTTTTTTCTGGGGTTGAATAATATTTATGGGAAATCCCTAAATAAGTTTCTTCAATATAAATGGATCGCGATTCCTATAACTCTACTATTGTTCGGATCTATTTTCTATCTCTGGAATAATATCCGTTCCGAATTATCCCCGTTGGAAGACCGTTCGTATATTTCTGTGAATTTGCGTGGGCCGGAAGGTACTACTTTTGAGTATATCCGTGATTATGCGGACCGGATTGAGTTTGTTGTGGATTCATTGATTCCCGAAAAACAGACGGTAACATCCCGCTCGTGGAATGGTGGGGGATCAGTAAATATCTTCCTGCCGGATATTGATAAGCGGGTAAGGTCGCAAATGGAGATTGCCGAAGTATTATCGGCAGCGGTTCGTAAAGAGACTATGGCAAGGGCTTTTGTTCAGCAACAATCTACTTTTGGTGGCCGCCGGGGGGGGATGCCGGTACAGTATGTATTACAGGCTCCCGATCTGGAGAAACTGGAGGAATATCTGCCTGCGTTTATGCAGAAGGTAAATGAAAGTCCTGTTTTTCAAATGGCTGACGCCAACCTGAAGTTTACCAAACCGGAAACCCGGATAGAGATCAACCGTGATAAGGCATCTCTTTTGGGAGTAAGTACGTTGAACATTGCGCAGACATTGCAATATGCGTTGAGTGGACAGCGTATGGGATATTATTATATGAATGGCAAGCAGTACCAGATATTAGGGGAGATCAATCGCCAGCAACGGAATACGCCGACGGATTTGAAATCAATGTATGTACGGAGTGATAACGGAGCGATGATCCAGTTGGACAATTTAGTTTCTTTGGAAGAGACAGTGGCCCCTCCACAGTTATACCGTTATAACCGTTTTGTATCAGCAACGATATCCAGTGGATTGAATAAAGGATATACGATTGGTGACGGTTTGGATGAAATGGACCGGATTGCGGCCGAAGTACTGGACGAAAGTTTCCGTACGGCTCTTTCCGGTGAGTCTAAAGAGTTCCGTGAAAGTTCATCCAGTTTAATGTTTGCTATGATACTGGCACTATTAATGATTTATCTGGTACTCTCCGCTCAGTTTGAAAGTTTCAAAGATCCGTTGATTGTAATGATAACGGTACCTTTGGCTATTGCCGGTGCCTTGATGTTTATGCTCTATTCCGGTATTACGATGAATATCTTTAGCCAGATCGGTATTATTATGCTGATCGGATTGGTTGCTAAAAACGGTATATTGATTGTAGAATTTGCCAATCAGCGGCAGGAGGCCGGACTGCCTTTGCCGGAAGCGATCCGGACAGCGGCAACACAACGTTTCCGTCCCATCCTGATGACCAGTGTGTCTACTATTTTAGGACTGGTTCCCCTGGTGTATGCTACCGGCGAAGGAGCACAGGGACGTATTGCCATGGGGGTTGCTGTAGTAGGAGGGATGATGGTTTCTACTTTCCTGACACTTTTTATTGTACCGGCTATTTATAGCTTTATTTCAACGAACAGAAGTCTTAAGGAAGAAAAAGCATGAAAAAGATAATTACTACTATTCTTGTTATATGTGGAGTTTCCGTACAGGGGCAGGAAGTATTGAGCCTGCAGGATTGTATAGCGATCGGTCTGGAAAGGAATTATTCGATCCGTATTGTCAGAAACGAACAAATTATCTCCGATAATAACGCGACGTTGGGAAATGCCGGCTATCTTCCCACACTGGATGCTTCCGGTGGTTTTAGCGGAACGGTTAATAATCATTATGACCGTACGCACGAGGGTGATAAGGTTACAACCAAAGGGGTAGCCAATGAGGCTGCCAGTCTGGGACTTGATCTGAACTGGACTGTTTTTGACGGGTTTAATATACAGGCGGAATATGAGAGGCTGAAAGAGTTAAAACGCATGGGAGAGCTAAATACCCGGATGACGATTGAAGACTTTGTAGCGAACCTGGCCGGTGAGTATTACAACCTGATCCGTCAGAAAACCCGTTTGCATAACTTGTCAACAACGTTACAGTTTTCCAAAGAACGTTTACGTATCGCGGAAGAACGGTATTATATCGGGACTTTCTCGCGCCTTGATTTTCAACAGGCAAAAGTAGACTTTAACTCTGATAGTTCTGCCGTGTTGAATCAGTTGGAAGTGGTACACACGTCCCGTACCCGGCTGAATCAGTTGATGGCGCTGGAAAATGTGGAAGAACCTATCATCCTGAAAGATACAACTATTCAACCGAATATATTTCTGGATGAGGTAGATTTATGGAGAAACACACTGGCTGCCAATGCCAGTTTATTAATTGCACAGAAGAACCGGACACTTTCGGAGTTGGATTATAAAAAAGTAAAGAGCCGTAATTATCCCTATGTAAGGCTAAATGCCGGCTATGGATATTCCGGAAACTGGTATGAAACCGGAACTTACGAATTACAACGGCGTCTGGGATTGAGTTATGGAATTACGGTTGGGATTAACCTGTACGATGGTATGAATAAACGCCGTGAACAGCGGAATGCCCGCTTACAGATTGAAAATCAGGGATTGCGTATTCAGGACCTGGAACTTGATTTACGTGCTGATATGAGCAATTTCTGGATGGCTTATCTGAATAATCTGGATTTGTGGGCGCTGGAAAAGGAAAATGTAATCGTTGCACAGGATAATTATAGTATTGCTATTGAACGTTATAAAGTAGGAGACCTGGCAGGTATCGAACTTCGTGATGCACAGATCAGTTTGCTGGAAGCTGAAGAAAGACGTTCTATTACAGAATATGCGACCAAACTGTGTGAGATATCCTTACTGCAACTTAGCGGACAAATTATGACTTATTTGAGTCCCCAGTCAGGGAGTATGGGTTATTAAATAGTAAAGTCGTATCTTTGCCTCTCTAATATCAGAGTGGGAAATGCGTACATTACCAAAAAATCATACGATCCGTAAAGGTATATTGCTTTATCATAGATTCCGGTACCGGAAAGGACACGGGGTACACTCTCCTTTTGTGTTCCGGCTTATCACAAAGGTAATAGAAGAGAAACTACGGTATTATGCGTATGATGATATTAACCTGATCCGTAAAAAGCTACATTATAGTCAGGAAGTTGTAGAGTTGATAGATGGAGGAACACCGGTTCCGGTTAGTACCCTGATCCGGAAATATGACCTGCCGGGTAAAGAAGGGGAGTTGTTATTTCGTTTAGCAAATTATTTCAAACCTACCCATATTGTTCAAATTGCTCCGGGCGAACTTTATTCTACACTTTATCTGAATGCTTATTCCGTCGGGACAACAACCTATATACTACAGGAACATAATACGTTGTATGCCCTATCCGGAAAATTATTTCCTTTATTGTACGGAGAAGGTATTCATATGATAAAAGGAATCGGGGAAGATAGGCTGGAGGCTGTATTGGAAGAAGTGCCGGCGGGTCTTATTTATCTCGATAAAATAGCCGAAACTTCCCGGTTAGAGGCTATCTGGCAGAAAATATTACTTTTTAAAAAGAATCATACGGTTGTAGTTGTAAAAGGTGTTCACGAAAATCCCATAAAAAAGAAATTCTGGAAAGATATTTGTGCACATCCGGAAACAACTGTTACGGTAGATTTGTATAAATATGGGATCGTGTTATTTAATAAGAAGTTGCATAAACGGACTTATAAAGCCCACTTTTAAAAAATAAAGGGATGAAGAAAAGTAAATTGTATACCCGTACGGGAGATAAAGGAAAAACCTCGCTGGTAGGAGGAGAAAGAGTTCCGAAATATGATCAGCGGATAGAAAGTTATGGTACTGTAGACGAACTGAATTCGTTTATCGGTTTGCTGATGACTGAACTATCAGATACGGAAGATCTGGATTTCCTGTGTTTTGTGCAACATAAATTGTTTACAATCGGTTCTTACCTCGCAACCAATCAGAATAATACGAAACTGAAGGTGGAAAGCCGGATCACTTCGGACAGTATTACCCGGATAGAGGAAGAGATAGATAAGTTAGATAGCTCTGTTCCGAAGATGACAGGGTTTGTACTTCCGGGAGGGAGTCGTGGGGCTGCCTTAGCACATGTATGCCGTACGGTATGCCGGCGGGCGGAAAGAGAAATTTACCGGTTGCAGGAGACCGAAATAGTGGAAGATAGATTGCTTATGTTTATGAACCGTTTGTCGGATTATCTGTTTGTGCTGGCACGTAAAGAGTGTATAAATGTAAACGGACATGAAATTATTTGGGATTATACTTGTAACTAACAAATAAAATTATATTTTTGCGGAAAAATTTGAAAACCTAACCATTAATCATGGTTATAATACTTGACAGCTATGTATTGGACATTAGAATTAGCTTCAAAACTGGAAGACGCGCCTTGGCCTGCAACTAAAGATGAATTAATTGATTACGCACAACGCTCAGGAGCGCCTTTGGAAGTGATTGAAAATTTGCAGGAAATGGAGGATGAAGGTGAAATTTACGAATGTATGGAAGACATTTGGCTGGATTATCCAAGTAAGGAAGATTTTTTCTTTAATGAAGAAGAGTACTAACGCATTATTAAAATTACTTTTTTATCAAATAGTAACGGGAAGGGAAGAAGCAAACTTCATCCTTTCCCGTTCCTTATACCCAAAAACATAAAAACACAGCATATAATACACATTTTTACTCTTTTCTGAAAAATATTTCTTCTGGCATATAATATTTCCGGACTTTTCCCGTTATAATATATAAACTTAAACCGGATGCTATTGTATGAAAACACGGATAATGATTTATCTCTTTCCTTTTCTTTGGATAGGGTGTGGTACGAATTACTGGAAATATGGTGGGGAAGGGGCTGGTATTCGTACTGCTTCGTTTCCTGATCCTGCGCCTTATGGGATGGTATTGATTCCCAAAGGCAGTATTGTACTGGGTACTGTTACTCCGGAACCCTTCTGGGATATACCGCTCAACCCCACAGAAGCCTCCTTCGACGCTTTTTGGATGGACCAGACAGAGGTGACGAATGCCCGTTACCGTCAATTTGTATATTGGGTGCGGGATTCTATTATACGGGAACGTTTGTACGATCCGTTGTATGGCGGTGATGAATATTATAAGATAACCGAAGACCGTTATGGCGAACCTGTTAAACCTTATCTTGACTGGAACCGCCCTATCCCCTGGAACCGTCCTTCGGAAGAAGAGGAGCGGGCCATAGAAAGTATATATACAATAAATCCTGTTACCGGCGAGAAAAGTCTCCATAAAAAGCAACTAAATTACCGATATGAGTGGTATGACCACCGCTCCGCTATCCGGTACCGGAAAGAGTTGGATAATCCTTCCCTGCATAATAAACCTCTTATCAGTAAAGATACTGCCTATATCGATGAAAAGGGAGAAATTGTTACCGAAAGAATCACCCGTCCGTTATCCGGTTATGCTGATTTTCTGCATACCTACATTGTCAATGTTTATCCGGATGAAGGTTGTTGGATCACGGATTTTCCCGATAGTGAGAATGACCGCTACAGCCGGCATTATTTTAATCATGGTGGATACGACCATTATCCGGTAGTTGGTGTTTCATGGGATATGGCTACCGCTTATTGTGCCTGGCGTACCCAAATGTACCGGAGTAGTGTGCGTATTCCCGAAGGACAAATTGTGGAACCTTTCCGTTTACCTACTGAAGCCGAGTGGGAATATGCAGCCCGTAGCGGTAAAAACGAATATATTTATCCCTGGGGAGCAACTCTGAAAGAAAACAATAAATGCTTTCCGGGTAACTTTAAACCCACTGAAGGGAATTATACGATGGACGGACATCTGATAACAGCTCCGGTCCGTTCTTATCCTGCTAATCTATTTGGATTATATGATATGGCCGGTAATGTGGCGGAGTGGACAACTACACAATCCGGCGAACGGTACGTAATAAAAGGAGGTTCTTGGAAAGATATCCCTTTCTTTGTCCGCTCTACTACCCGTAATTATGAATATCCAGACCAGACACGCTCTTACATAGGCTTCCGGTGTGTAAGGAACTATGCGGGAGCGACACCAAACAAACGGTAATAGTTAACCATAATAATTAAGTATGAAAACAATAATTGAACAAGTACAGAGAACTTTATCCGGTAAAAAACGTGAACGGTTTTGGCACATATGTTATAACTGGGGTGCAGCGGTCGTATTGATTGGAGCCATGTTTAAGATTCTGCATTTGCCGTATGCAAATGTGTTGTTAATAGTAGCCATGACAGCGGAGGCGTTGATCTTTTTTCTTTCGGGATTCGACTATCAGGATGAACCGCACGAACCGGATAAACAATCTGCATTTACTTCTACAGCCCCCGGACGATACAGGATAGATACCTGCGAACAGAAAATAGATCAGTTATCCCGCCAGCTGAATCAGATCAATCTTTTTGTTTCCCATATGGAACGTAATTTGCAGGAGATGAATATGCTATATCAATCTCTTTCGGAAGAGTTACAACGGGATCAGGAGCAGAGAGAAACAGAGGATGAAAACGATATTCTGATTTGATATGGCTAACCCCCGGAAAAGAACGTTGTCTCCAAGACAACGAATGATCAATTTAATGTATCTGGTATTTATTGCACTGCTTGCCCTGAATATTTCTTCCGATGTATTGGACGGTTTTAATGTGTTGAACCGGCAGATTTCTTATACGGCAGAAGAAATGAGAGAACACAATAACCGCACCGCTACAGAATTATACGAACGGATTCTGTTCCTGGATGACTCCATAGGTCAGGCTATTCCCACTATTCTGGCATTTACAGACTCTGTTTCCAACTATATTGAAGTAGTAAAAGAGCGTATTGTACATATTGCTGACGGAGAAAAAGGAGATGTAATGAATATCCGGAATGGTGAAAACCGGGAAGCAGTTGCACACGTTATGTTGTCGCCGGTTCATGGCGAAGCAAGGCAAATAAAACAGCTTTTTGAAGCATATAATAATTTTCTAATTAACTTAGATTTTAATTATATTCCATTTTTTTGTCCCGAAAACGTACTTTCTCCGGAATGGGAAACTACGCTTTTTGAAAACTGTCCGGTGGCTGTTGCAATACTATTATTATCTAAAATTCAGCAGGATATCCGATTCTTAGAATTTTATGTACTTGATTATTTCGAAAGAAATACAGGAGAAAAAGGTATCTATAACTCTGTCTTAAAAGCCTGTATAATTCCTCAAAAACAACACCTTTTATCGGGAGAGCATTTTAATGGAAAAGTAGTCGTTTATGGTGATTATAATCAAAATATAAGAAATGTATTTTTTCTTAACCGGCAGATTTCTCTCCAAAATGGAAATCAGTTTTCATTTCCTGTATCTTCTCCCGGTAGTTATTCGATCGAAGGATACGCAGAAGTGTTAACGGGTGGTGGAAATTCGTCCAGGGCACCTTTTAAAACATCTTATTCTGTGAGTGAACCGGCTGTAACCATTTCCCCTGTTAAAATAAATGTATTATATGCCGGGTATGCCAATGAATTACGGGTGGCTGTGCCTGCTGTACCCTCAGAACAAATACAGTTAACATCTACACGGGGAATGGTAAAGTGTAGAAGCGGAAATTTATGGGAGATTATCCCTCCTGTACCCGGTGAACAACTTCAACTGATCGTCTCTTACCCATGGAAACAAACAGCCAAAAAAGATTCTGTCCTGTTCAGGGTACTACAATTGCCCGATCCCTGTGCTTTTCTGAAAGATTCCCGGGGAGCTGCTTTTAAAGGAGGAACCATCGGCAAACAGGCCCTTTTACAATATGACCTGTTGGAGAGCCGTTACGAAGACGGATTATTGGATGCCTCTTTCGAAATTCTTTCTTTTGATTTAATCTGGTATGATTCGTTTGGAAACCAGCTTCGCGAACGTGCCACAGGATGTTGGATCAATGAACGGCAGAAAGAAGTGATTAAAACCTTTTCGCAGGGCAAGACCTGTTATTTTTCCTCTATACAGGTAAAAGGAGAAGACGGAATTATCCGCACAATCTCTCCTATAGAAATAGTAATAAATTAATTAAATAAGTAGGATGAAAACGTGGTTTTATGTATTAATCTATTTATTATATCCGGCAACAGCTCTCTTTTCGCAGGAAACAGACCGCTTCGGCAGAATTATCCCTCAGGTGGTTCGTAAAAGCGAACAGGTAAAAGAAGAGATATTTTCTTCAAAGACAGAGTTAACACCGGATGTCCCGGAGCAGGCTCTCTGGAAGAGAGTATTGTACCGGGAGTTAGATCTGCAGGTAAAAGAGAATGCTTCGTTGTATTATCCGGTACGTCCGCTGAATGGCAAACAAAACCTTTTCGCGGTGCTTTTTGAAAATATACTGGAAGGAAACACACCTATATATCAGTATGTAGACGGATATGAACTGTATGATGAAGAGCATTGTTTACAGGTAAAGGACCTGCTTGATGAATTGGGTATCTACTATGAAATAGATGAGACAAAACCGGGAACTACCGGGTTTATTGTAGAAAAGGATGCATATCCCGCAGGTAGGGTGACCCATTACTATATAAAAGAACGGTGGTTTGTTCATCCGGTACGCGCTGTTTTAATAAAAGAGATTGAAGCTATTTGTCCGTTAATTACAGGAATGAATGATAATGGAACCTATCGTTCGCCTCTATTCTGGGTAAAGTATGAAGCTATTTCGTCCGTTTTGAAGAAGCATAAGATAATGACTTCCGACCTGAACAATTCATGGCACTATACAATGGATGAGTTTTTAGTATGGGATTATATAATGCTCCGGTTGTAAAGACTGAAAACCTGATGAATAAAACATTACGGGAACTTTATCCGGACCCTGATTCATTAAAGATAGCGCAGGATGAGATAGAAAAGCAATTGCAGTCATTCAAAAAATCACTATCTTGGTACCCCGATTCGACAGAAGCAGATAAACAACAAATAAAAAAAGAAAGAATAACAGCTCCCGGACTTTCACCAAAGCCGGTTAAGGCGGAACCGCAGGCAACGCCTGTCAGGAGCGTACGAAGAAGATAAAAAAGATATGTACTGGACACTTTTTTTAACATTCCTCCGTATCGGAGCTTTTACTATCGGAGGGGGATATGCTATGTTACCACTCATACAGCGCGAAGTGGTAGACCGGGGCTGGATCGGTAAAGAGGAGTTTGTAGACCTGTTTGCCGTAGCCCAGTCGTTACCGGGTATTTTCGCTGTCAATATCTCTATTTTTACAGGTTACCGGTTGAAGAAAATACCGGGAAGTATAGTCTGTGCTTTGGGAACTGTTTTACCCTCGTTTGTAATTATTCTTCTGATTGCCCTCTTTTTTACACATGTGCAGGATAATGTGTGGGTAGAAAAAATATTTAAAGGGTTGCGTCCTGCGGTAGTAGCACTCATTGCTGTTCCCTGTATCACTACGGCACGTTCTATAAAACTCTCCTATAAAACAATCGCCATCCCTATTATCGCGGCACTGCTGATCTGGCTTGCCGGTGTTTCGCCGGTTTATATCATTTTGGCTGCCGGTATTGGGGGTATTATATATGGTATATACATTAAAAAGAATAAGGTATGATTTTTCTGCAATTGCTTCTGGTATATTTAAAAATCGGGATATTCGGATTCGGTGGTGGATATGCGATGCTTACCCTGATACAATCTGATGTTGTAGAGAAATATAAATGGATATCCCTGCAGGAGTTTACCGATATTGTCGCGATCTCGCAGATGACACCCGGTCCGATCGGGATTAACAGTGCCACTTATATTGGATATACGGCTGTTATGAATGCAGGTTGTCCGCAGTATTTAGCTGTTCTGGGTTCCTGTCTCACCACCTTTGCCGTCTGTTTTCCCTCTTTTGTATTGGTATTACTTATTTCCTTTTATTACAGCCGGTTCAGAAATAACAAATATGTAGAAGCAGCTTTTATGGGATTGCGTCCGGCTACGGTAGGATTAATTGCCGCAGCTGCTTTGTTGCTAATGAACAGTGAGAACTTTATAGACTATAAAAGCTTCCTTATCTTCGGAGCCGCTTTTATTCTAACCTGGAAGTTTAAAGTACACCCTATCCTGATGATCTTTATTGCCGGCGTTGCCGGTTTGGTATTGTATTGGTAAATTAGTCTTTATTTATTATTCTCAGGTGTCCTTCTCATAAGCATAGTTGTTAGATAGTAGGGGCTGAAGGCCCTATCGATTCTAGCCCAGGGTTTCAACCCAATGCCATCCACTTAAGGATTTTTTCTTGTTGGTCGAAGGGGATTTGCAATCCCCGCCTGTGGGA
>JAJQAZ010000187.1 GCA_021203545.1 Tannerellaceae bacterium
GGGTATGCTGGTTTTGAATGCTTAACTTATATGACTAACAAATTAAAATAAAAGAGGCCCTATCCCCCCCTTAGGGGGTTGGGGGGTGAGGGGTTTGATATCATGAATATACTAATAGGTTTATTAATTATAGCGATAGGTAGCTTTGGGCAGAGTAGTTCGTATGTTCCGGTCAGGAAGATAAAGGATTGGAGCTGGGAATGTTTCTGGTTGGTACAGGGGGTGTTTGCCTGGTTGGTTTTCCCTTTTCTGGGGGCACTGTTGGCTGTGCCGGAAGGGGACACTTTGTTTAGTCTCCTGCAATCATCCGGTACCTATATGCCTGTTTTTTATGGTGTGTTGTGGGGAGTAGGAGGGTTGACCTTCGGACTGAGTATGCGTTACCTCGGGGTAGCACTGGGGCAGAGTATCTCCCTGGGAACCTGTTCCGCTTTCGGAACTATCCTGCCTGCTATCTTTGGCGGTATGGATCTGTTGCATGGCAGCGGATTACTGGTATTGACCGGTGTATGTGTTACGCTGGCCGGTATTGCAGTGATCGGGTATGCCGGTAGTCTGCGGGCGCAGAATATGACTGAAGAAGAAAAACGGGCGGCGATTAAAGATTTTGCCCTTACCAAAGGTCTGTTGGTTGCTTTATTGGCAGGTGTAATGAGTGCCTGTTTCAATTTGGGCCTTGAAGCGGGTAGTACTATGCTGGAAAAAGCCAAAGCCGGTGGCGCAAGCGAACTGTTTGCTCTGAATCCGGTAATCCTGTTGGTAACAACGGGTGGTTTCATAACCAATGCCTGTTATTACATCTATCAGAATATTAAAAATAAAACCGATAAGGAGTATTTCTCGGTACCGGGTAATGTGTTGACCCATAACATTCTGTTTTGTGCCCTGGCAGGTGTTCTGTGGTATTCGCAGTTTTTCGGATTGGGTATGGGTAAAAGTTACTTTACCGAATCGCCTGCAATGATGGCTTTCTCGTGGAGTATCCTGATGTCGCTGAACGTTATATTCAGTAACGTATGGGGTATTGTACTGAAAGAGTGGAAAGGGGTTAGTAAAAAAACGATCGGAGTGTTGATTACCGGAATTGTAATACTGATTATCTCGTTGATCATTCCGGGTTTATAAGGAATAAGAGTTTTTATTGTAAATAAATAATATGGAAAATAAATTTTGTTCTCCCTGCTTAAGTTCGGCGTAGCGTCCTCGTCAGTGTCGCGGGCTTAAGAGAATAAAACATTTTTGGTCAGAGGGGATTTGTAATCCCCGACTAATGAGTATTAGGATCTGTGATCCGGCAAACAAATGAATACCCGTTAAATAGAGAGTTAGGAATCTTTAAGCGGATTACAAATCCTTATACTCCACAGGCGGGGATTGCAAATGGAACATCCCGGTTTATCGGGGTCCCCTTCGACCAACAAAACAAGAAAAAATCCTTAAGTTGATGGCATTGGCATCCTCGCTACGTCGCTACGCAGGACAAGAACTTAAGAAAGTATTACCCCAATAAAAAAAAATATGAATATTAGAGAAAATAAAAATCTGATGGCAGAAATAGACCGGATTGCTGAGGTAGCCGGTTATCTGTGGGAAAGAGGTTGGGCTGAACGAAACGGAGGAAATATCTCTGTAAATGTTACGAACCTGATGAGTGAAGAAGAAAAAAGGTTACCGGCAATTGGTGAACCAATCGCTTTGCTGGAACCTATGACAGCCTTGTGTGGTCATATCTTTTTTGTTACCGGAACCGGAAAACGAATGCGTTATGTATGTAAAGATCCCTTTTGTAATGGCTCTTTAATCCGTCTTTCAGAGGATGGTGCTTCTTTTGATATTATTGCTATGCAACCGGTGAAGCCAACTTCGGAATTGCCTTCACACCTGATGATACACAATTACCTGCGTGCTTTCGGACGGGATAACCGGGTGGTATTACATACCCACCCAACTGACCTGATTGGTTTGACCCATTGTAAACCATTCCTGGATTCAGACCGTATTACCCGTTTGTTGTGGAGTATGATCCCCGAATGCCGTATTATTGTTCCGAAAGGTATTGGTATTGTTCCTTACGAAATACCAGGCACACTGGACCTGGCTCGTGCTACCATCAAACAATTGGAAAAACATGATGTGGTATTCTGGGAAAAACACGGTATTCTGGCAGTGGGCAACGATATCATTGAATGTTTTGATGCGATTGATACATTGAGCAAATCAGCACAGATATTCTTCAGTGCCCGTATGGCCGGTTACGAACCGGAAGGCATGACCGACCGGCAACTGGATGACCTGGTAGACGCATTCGGGCTGTAAGTAACGCCGGATAAGGTATATCAGGAGATAATCCCAGCCGCATAGCAGCATCCTGTTCATAGCCCCGGTGCGTAAGCCCGGGGTTGGAGATAGTAAGCTTTGAAAATCATCACCAATATGTTTTATAATCTACACTTAAACATCCAGACATGAATATGGGATTTTTTTGGTTCTATAATTATGAAACGAACCGAAAATAATTATAAAACCGAACCGATTATAATTATAGTTGATTCGTTCCATAATTATAGAACGAATCAGTTTTCACAAAAAGTATCAGGAATCCCTTCCTTCTTTTTACAACAGTAAAGTATAAAAGTTTCTGATTGCTTTTGTGTTTAATCTTTAATTCTTAATGGGTTAGTTCTTTTTTCTGTATCATGAAATAATGTTTTGGTAACATTCCGGAATATAAATGTAACATTGTTTGAAACACCTGTATCGTGTTTCTTTTCCTGCCTGTTGACTGTAAAATATCTTCGCGGCTGTAAGTTATTATACGTAAAAACGTTAAGTTGCCATGAAGAAAAAATTATTTACAGCGTGCCGGAAAGGATTGTTGCTGGCAGGAAGTGCTTGTTTATTGAATGCCTGTGGAACTTCAGGTTCCGGTAACTCTTTGATACATGCGGAATCGGTAGCCTATTTCGATTCTTTTTATTACCAGGGCGAGGACGATTATTATAAAGAAAATCCGTTACCCGGTGCCGACTATTTTTATAATCCTGTTTTATCCGGATGGTATTCAGACCCCAGTATCTGTAAAAATGATAAGGGAGATTATTTTTTAGTTACTTCTACTTTTTGTTATTATCCGGGCGTACCTATTTTTCATAGCCGCGATCTGGTAAACTGGCAGCAGATCGGGTATGTACTGAATCGTCCGGAACAGTTGGTTAATATGGAGGGACAGCATGTAAGCGGAGGTATTTTCGCTCCCGATATCACTTATAACCCCCATAACCAGACCTATCATATGGTTACTACCAATGTAGGAGCCGGAAACTTTTTTGTAAAAACAAAAGATCCGTTCGCCGGTGAATGGTCTAACCCTATCCCCTTACCGGAAGTAGGTGGTATTGATCCCTCTTTCTTTTTCGATGAAGACGGGAAAGCATACATCCTGAATAATGATGAACCGCATGTTCCGGTACGTTATGATGGCCACCGGGCTATCATCGTACAGGAATTTGATGTGAACGAAGATAAAACAGTAGGCCCGCGTGTGGTTTTACTGGACGGGGGAGTGCGCCCGGAAGAGAACCCGATCTGGATTGAAGGGCCTCATATGTACAAAATTAACGGACACTATTATGTGATGTCCGCAGAAGGTGGCACCGGTCCGCAACACTCCGAAGTAATTCTTCGGGGCGACCATCCGATTGGGCCGTTTACTCCCTGGCAAAAGAATCCGATATTAACACAAAGGCATTTGGATCCTTCACGTCCGGATCCTGTTACCTGTGCCGGACATGCAGACCTGGTAGAAGATGAGGACGGCCAATGGTGGAGCGTATTCCTGGCTTGCCGCCCTATTGATAACCGTTTTGAGAATCTGGGACGCGAAACTTTTATGATGCCTGTACGATGGAGTGAAGATGGTTTCCCCTATATAACAAAAGGAGATGAGTCAATTCCTATGATTGTCCGGAAACCGGGTGTGATAAGGAACGAAAAAACAACATTTGGAAATTTTCAACGAAAAGATGATTTCAGTTCGGATACACTGGCGCAGGAGTGGTTTACTTTAAGAGGCCCCGGAAAAGAGTTGTGGTCGCTTACCGGAAAACCGGGATACCTGGCACTGGCTTGTAGTGAAATATCTGTAGCAGATCGTAGTACACCCGCATTTATAGGGCGCCCGTTGCATCATCATAAATTTGAAGCGGTTACCCGTTTAATCTTCGACCCTGTAACAGCCGGAGATGCAGCCGGATTACTCCTTTTTAAAGACGAGACACACCACTATTTTCTTTCTGTCCGTAAAAATCAATCCGGCAAAATTATCTGTCTTGAAAAGAGCCTGCCGGATGGATATGAGGTGTTGGCTGTCTCGGAAATTATACCGGATAGCAATCCTATTAGCCTGAAAATAACTTCGCATGGAACCCATTATGATTTTTATTATACCTCAGGCAGCGAAGAATGGAACCGGCTATGTACCGGTGTGGATGCCTATTTCCTGTCAACAACCCATGCCGGTGGATTTACCGGAACTACGATCGGGTTGTATGCTGTAAAAAGCTCTTCTGTTATTATTGCAGATTAATTTGATTTATCCGCTGATAATCAATAATATATGTTCTTTTTGTGTTACATACGGCAGAAAGTATGTAACATAAAAAAAGTGGGATGTAATGTGCTTTGAAACACCTGTAACAAATAGAATGTGTATTGAATCTAACTCTATCTACTTTCGCCGGGAAAGGAGATAGTAAGTATTAACTTATAAATATTTATGAACATGAAAAAACTAGTAGAAAGTAAATGTAACCAATTGAGAGAAAAGTATTTTAAAAAGATTAACTAATTAAATGCAGAATGAAAAAACATGTCATGAAAAGCCGGTCAGCATGGACAGGACTTTGGTTATCCTTAATGATCCTTTGCAGTGTATCGTCATTTGCACAGGGTACACGAACGATCAAAGGAGTTGTTCTTGATGAGCAGAATGAACCTGTAATAGGGGCCACAGTGGTGTTAAAAGAAGATGCTTCTGTGGGGACCATTACAGATTATGATGGTAATTTCACATTAAATGTTCCCGGTGATGTACGCTCTGTTGTGGTTTCATACGTTGGTATGGAAGTACAGGAGGTGAGTATACAGGGAAAAAATAATGTAGTGGTTGTCCTGAAAGACAACGCCCTTCAGATTGAAGACGTTGTTGTGATAGGATATGGAAAACAAAAGAAAGAGAGTATTGTGGGAGCTATTGTATAGGCTTCCGGAAAAGACTTAGAGCGTGCCGGAGGGGTATCCAGTATTGGTGCCGCATTGACCGGAAACGTTCCCGGTGTAGTAACCACTTCCAGTACCGGTGCTCCGGGCGATGAAGATCCCCGTATTCTTATTCGCGGGCAGAGTTCATGGAATAACAGTGAACCATTGATTCTGGTGGACGGGATAGAACGTCCGATGAGTAGTGTGGATATTAGTTCGGTAGAGAGTATTTCGATATTGAAAGATGCTTCGGCAACAGCCGTGTTTGGTGTAAAAGGTGCCAATGGAGTTATCCTGATCACTACAAAAAGGGGATCCGAAGGAAAAGCGTCAATCAGTATCGGAGCCAACACCACAATGAAAGTGCCTTCGCGTTTGCCGGGTAAATACGATTCGTATGATGCGTTGCGTATCCGTAATATGGCTATTGAACGCGAGTTGGGGCTAAACCCTGAATCATGGCAGGATTACCGCCCACAGGAAATTATTGATAAATACCGGAATCCGGCTAATCTGGAAGAGAAAGAACGGTATCCGAATGTAGATTGGGCAGATGAGATTTTTGAGAAATTCGCCATGTCTTATAACGCGAATATTAACGTATCGGGGGGAACCTCGTTTGTGAAGTATTTTGCCTCTGCCGACTTCCTGCATGAAGGCGACCTTTTAAAGCATTGGGGGAATAGCCGGGGATATTCGCCGGGATATGGTTTTAACCGCTTGAATGTACGTAGTAATCTGGATTTCCAGTTAACGCCTACTACTGTACTGACGGCCAACCTTTCCGGTTCGCATGGTATGAAACAGGATACCTGGGGAAATGACGAATGGGAATACCGGATCTGGCAGGGTGTATACGGCAATCCGCCGGATGCTATGTGGCCGCGTTATTCGGATGGTATCTGGGGGTATTATCCGCTCGAGCCGGTAGGTGTCGTAAACTCGGCTGCCCAGCTTGCACTCGGAGGAATCCGTAAAACCACTACTACCCGTATCAATACCGATTTTACCCTGTCGCAGGATCTGGGTATGCTGGTAAAAGGGTTGAGTGCCAAAGCTACTGTTTCTATGGATAATGTATTTGTGCAGGAAGGGGGCGTTGACGACCGTTACCACAATGCCAACTATAAATGGATTAATCCGGACACCGGTGAGGTTCAATGGGCAGAGGTATTGGGTGGCAGCCAGTTTGATTTCAATGAAGGTATCAAATGGAATACCGTTTCGGATGAAATGGTAAACTGGAAAACCCGTCGTAAACTGTTTTACCAGTTCCAGCTTAATTATGGAGTTACGTTAGGTAAACACGATATTACTGCTATGGGGCTTTTCAGCCGCGATGAAGTTGCTACGGGAAGTGAATTTCCCCATTACCGCGAAGACTGGGTGTTCCGTACTACCTACGATTTCAGTAAAAAATATTTTGTGGAATTCAATGGCGCTTACAATGGTTCGGAGAAGTTTGGTAATAATTACCGTTTTGCTTTTTTCCCTTCAGGAGCTATCGGATGGATGATCAGCGAAGAACCGTTTATGAAACCGCTCCGGTTTCTGGATATGTTGAAATTCCGTGGGTCGTATGGTATCGTAGGAGACGACAATATTTCTCAGAGATGGCTGTATATGACCCAGTGGAGTTATGGTGGTGCTACAGCTCCTTTAGGAGAGAACGCCTACGAAAGCAGTCCTTATACCTGGTATAAAGAGTCGTCCATAGGAAACCCGGATGTACATTGGGAAAAGGTAAAGAAAACCAATGTAGGTGCCGATTTCTCTTTCCTGGGAGGTTTGGTAGCCGGTAGTGTGGATGTGTTTAATGATTACCGGACAGACATTCTTGTGGATGGGAATAATAGGGCTACACCTTCCTACTATGGTGCGCAGGCACCGATTGCCAACCTGGGCCGGGTACGCGTAAAAGGGTATGAGATTGACCTGCGGCTCAATTATAAGTTCAACAACGGACTGCGTGTGTATGCAAACGGAAACATGACCCATTCGAAAGATAAGATACTGGATGCGGACGACCCGGAATTGTTACCGGATTACCAGAAACAGGCCGGAAAGCAGATCGGACAAACCTATTCGATTATTAATCAGGGATATTATAATACCTGGGATGAGGTATATAGCAGTACCATTGTGAATGCGCACGATAGCGAAAAATTACCGGGCAACTACTATTTGCTGGATTACAACGGCGACGGCGTAATTGATAACTACGACAGAGTACCTTACGGATATCCCGAACGGCCGCAGAATACATACAATGTTACAATCGGATTCGAATACAAAGGATTCAGTGCATTTGTGCAATTTTATGGGGTTAACAATGTAACCCGCCAGGTAATACTGAACAACTTTGCCGGAAACCGCAATGCGGTATACGATCAGGGTAGCTACTGGACCCGTTATAATACAGATGCCGACTCTCCGTTGCCACGCTGGAACTCCAATGTCTATGACGCAGGCGATTTTTATATGTATGATGGCTCTTACATCCGGTTGAAGAATGCCGAGATAGCTTATACATTTGAATCAGGTTGGGTAAAAAAGCCGGTTTACAATCGTTGCGCCTTTACCTGAATGGAAATAACCTTTGGTTATGGTCTAAAATGCCCGACGACCGCGAATCTAATTTCGCAGCCACCGGTTGGGCTTCACAGGGAGCTTATCCTACTGTAAGACGTTTTAACCTGGGTATTAATATTGTTTTATAAAATCAGAAACAATGAAAAAATATATTATAAATATACTTTGGGGATGTGTCGTAACATGTATGACATTTACAGCCTGTACCGATTATCTGGAGAAATCCCCTGAATCCACCGTTTCTTCGGAAGAAGCATTTAAGAACTTTGTAAACTTCCAGGGGTTTGTTGAGGAGTTATATTGTTGTATACCTGACTTTTCAAAAGGTTACTGGACCAACTCTTTTAACTGGGGTGATGATGAATTTATTGTAACTACCGGTTCGTTTCATAATGTGTATGCATTTGATAACGGTAATTATTGGAACTGGATGTCTGAATATGATGGCTGGGGGGCTTCCTGGCTTGATAGCAACGATGCCACAACCAGTATGGATGATTGGGTAGGAGATGTCTCTTTCAAAAAACGATTCTGGCCACTGGCCTGGTATGGTATCCGTAAAGCCAATATGGGACTTGAAAATCTGGAGTTACTGACCGATGCTACATCCGAAGAGAGAAATCTGATAGAAGGACAGCTCTATTTCTTCCGCGCCTGGTTGCATTTTACGCTGATGACCTATTGGGGAGGAATGCCTTATGTAGATGAAGTATTACCGGCCGACCAGAAACTGGAACTGCCCCGGTTGAGTTGCCAGGAAACAGCCATTCGTATAGGCGAAGACCTGGAACGGGCCGTGCAGTTGTTGCCTATTGATTGGGATAATACAACAGCCGGAAGACGTACCCTGGGAAAGAACCGTCAACGGATCAATAAAGTAATGGCGTATGGTTATCTGGGTAAAAATTACCTGTATGCCGGTAGCCCGCTGATGAATTACGAATCGACCGGCAACCGGGGGTACGATGCGGAGTTCTGCCAGAAAGCGGCCGATGCTTTTGCCAAACTGCTTACTATTACGGAAGGTGGCCAGTCGCATCATAAATTAGTAGATTTTAGTGAGTATAGTTCACTGTTCTACAGCCAGAACCAGGGAAATAAAATACCGGGCTATCCGGAAGTTATTTTCCAGGCACCTGTATTTGAAGCCGGAAAAACCCGCTGGGGACTTGCTTTGCAATATCTCCCGGCTGTATTAGGAGCGGACGGACGATGTTTTTCGCCTACTGCCAACTATGTAAATAATTATGGTATGGCTAACGGACTGCCGATAAAAAATGCGGAACAGTATGATGCCGAGTCGGGATACGATCCTACAGATCCCTGGACAGGGCGCGATCCCCGCTTTTATCATGATATTGTAGTGGATGGCGACCAGATGATTATCGGAACAACCGATAAAGAGTCTGAACGGTATGCAAATCTTTACAACGGAGGAAGTTACAAAAGTGATATAAACGGTAGCCGTAGCGGTTATCTGTTGCGCAAATTTACACCCGATAATAATAATGATGATGATAAAGGTTACGACCAGAACCTGCTTGTCCATTTAAGTTATATGCGTTTATCGGATGTATACCTGATGTATGCCGAGGCTGTACTGCATGGATACGGATCACCCACAAGTACGGCTCCCGGTTTCGGGCGTACGGCGGTAGCTGCAGTGAATGTTGTGCGCGAACGTGCCGGTATGCCCGGTGTAGATGCTAAATTCCTGGGTTCGAAAGATGATTTCATGGGCGAGATAATCCGTGAACGCGCGGTAGAACTTTCGTATGAGGGGCATCGTTTCAACGACCTGCGCCGGTGGCTGTTATCGGGTGATGCCCGTTACCTGAACAAAACAGCTCACGATTTTGACCGGGGTGCGGATGGTAAACCTATCAACCTGAAAGAACGTGTGGTTGTAACAAGGGTAGTAGAAAATAAGCACAACTGGTTGCCTTTAAAAATAAATGATGTGACCTTGTACCCCGGATTCGGACAAAACCCGGGATGGTAAAAACCGCACAGGTTAGCAAAAATCATATAATTAAAAATGAAAGAACAATGAAATATATACAAACAGGAATCATTTTATATGTGATGTTCTCCCTCTTTTCGTTTGAGGTACCAGGACAGACATCCACTAAAATAACGATAGAAACTGTTGTCCGCAACCCGGAGGGCATTCCTATTGCAGGTGCCATTGTAAACGGTGATGAAGGAAAAACAGTCACAGAAACAGATGCCTCCGGCAGATTCATCCTACATGTTTCTCCGAATTCGGTACTTTATATAAAAGCTGTGGGTTATAACAGCCAAATCGTAGCCGCTATACCGGATATGGATGATATTACACTCGAATACAGTGAAGATACAGCACCCGTCCACATAGCACACCGTACAGTAGAAAGAAGGGATTTGCCGGGCGGAATTGCCGTTGTGAATCCGGTGGATTACCTGAATATGAATTACACTTCGTACGCTACCGATGGGGTAGAAGCTTTCGTCGGTGGTTTATCTGCCGGTACTTTATGGGGGATGGACGAGTGCCTCATCCTGATAGATGGTGTACCCCGTGATATAGGGGATGTACAAACTGTAGAAGTCGAACAGATTTCTTTCCTGAAGGGAGTAGGGGCAGTTACTTTGTACGGTAGTCATGCCGCCAAAGGGGTAATTCTTATTACAACCAAACGTGGCGAAGCGCATAACCGGCAGATAAATGTACGTGCCAATACCGGGTTTTATTTTCCTAAAAAATACCCGGATTATATAGGATCGGCCGAATATATGACACTTTATAACGAAGCTTTGCGCAATGACGGGCTGAATGAATTGTATAGTGTGGAAACGATTTATAACCACTATGCGGGAAATAACCCATACCGTTATCCGGATGTGGATTATTATTCATCGGAATACCTGAAAAAAGCCTATAACCGTTCGGATGTGAATGCTGAAATATCCGGAGGGAACGACCGTGCCCGCTTTTATACCAACGTTGGTTTCTGGTATGCAAATTCTTTATTGGATTTCGGGGAAGCGAAAAACGATAATACCAACCGGTTTAATGTAAGGGGAAATGTGGATTTAAAGCTAAACGATTATATAAGCAGTAGTGTGGATGTCTCTACTGTATTTTATAATGCCCGCGGAGCACACGGTAATTATTGGGGAAATGCCGCTACCTTGCGTCCGCACCGGTTTGCCCCACTCATACCAATTAGTATGATTGAAGAAAGCGATGAACCCTCATGGATACAGGTAAATAATAGCCGTAACCTGATAGACGGACAGTATCTGTTGGGAGGTACACAGCAGGATATGACTAACCCGTTTGCCGATATTTATGCAGGCGGATATAATAAATATACCAGCCGCCAGTTTCAGTTTACGAACGGTATCAATGTAGACCTGCAGAAATTGCTGCCGGGACTCTCTTTCCATACCCGGCTGAATGTGGATTATTCTACCGAGTATAACCAGGCGATTAATAATACCTATGCCGTATATGCGCCGGTTTGGAATAGTTATAGTGGTGTAGACCTGATCAGCAGTTTGCAGAAATTCGGCGAAGATGCCAGTAGTGGTGAACAGGAACTTACAGGAAGCTGGCAGCGGCAGGTAATTGGTTTTTCCGCCCAGTTTAATTATATCAATACATTCCGGGATATACATAATGTATCTGCCATATTGCTGGCTACCGGAACCCAACGCAAATCGACAGGCGATTACCACCGTAATAGCAATGCGAACCTGGGAATCCAGTTAGGATATAACTATGGGCATAAATATTATGCCGATTTTACCGGTGCTGTGGTGCATTCGGCAAAACTGGCCAAAGGAAACCGCCAGGCATTTTCGCCAACCCTTTCATTGGGGTGGCTGGTAAGTGGTGAAGATTTCCTGAGCGATTCGCCGGTTGTGGATCATTTCAAACTGACTGCATCGGCCGGTATCCTTCATACAGACCTGGATATCGACGGTTACTATCTGTACGACCGGGTTTATACCCAAAGAGACGGTACCTGGTATAGCTGGCGGGATGGTGCAACAGATACCCAGAGTACAGATTCGCGCAGGGGAGCCAATCCGGATCTGTTCTTTGCCAAACGGAAAGAATTCAATGCCGGCATTGAAGCCTCTCTGTTCAAAAAACTGATTACGGTAGAAGTGAATGGTTTTATAAACAGCATGAATGGCTTGATTACACAGCCGGGTACCTCTTATCCCAGCTATTTTACTACCGGATGGCCCAATTCGTCGTTTATACCTTATGTGAACTTCAATAACGACCGCCGGGCAGGGTTTGACTTTAGTGCAGCCATAAACAAACGCCTGGGACAGGTAGACTGGACACTCGGGTTTGCAGGTACTTATTTTAAGGCAAAGGCTACCAAACGGGATGAATTATTTGCCGATGAATATCAGAACCGGACCGGAAAATCGTTGAGTGCTATCTTTGGTTTGGTTAGCGACGGCTTCTTCATGGACGAACAGGATATAGCCAATCATGCCACCCAGGCATTCGGTGAAGTAAAACCCGGTGATATAAAATATGTAGACCAGAATAATGACGGTATTATTGACGACCGCGACCAGGTAATGATCGGACAGTGGAATGCCCCGTTCTCTTTTGGTATCCGGCTCTCGGCCCAATGGAAAAACTTTACATTTTTTGCGCTGGGAACAGGGTTAACAGGAGGTAACAGCCTGAAAAATTCTTCTTATTACTGGGTTTCCGGTGACGATAAATATTCGGCAGTTGTGCGTGACCGCTGGACGGAAGAGACTAAACATACGGCACTTTATCCGAGGCTTACCACGTTAAGCGGAGAAAATAATTTCCGTACATCGGATTTCTGGCTGGTAAAAACAAACCGCTTTGACCTCGCCAGAATACAGGTAACATACGATTTACTTAAACATATTCTCAAGGGATCTTTTATCCGCGAACTAAGTGTGTATGCAAGTGGTAATTCTTTATTGACGATATCGAAAGAACGGGAATTCCTGGAAATGAATATAGGTTCGAATCCGCAGGTACGTTCTTTTAATATGGGTCTGAAGGCAGTATTTTAATAAAGAGCTTAAAAATGAATCGATTTATGTATAAAAATATAATTACCTTTTGGATCATCACACTATTGCTGTGTGGATGTGACGACCTATTGTCTCCCGCGATTGAAAATAATCGTGACCTGGATGAGATTTATGATGAGCCGGAATTAGCCCAGGGCCTTCTGATAAACGGATATACAAGAATCCCGACCGGTTCCTGGTCTTTTAATGATGTGGCAACCGACGATGCTGTATCCAATCAGAAAAGTAACCAGTATCTGTTGATGGCTACGGGACAATGGAGTGCTATTAACAACCCGGTTGGCCAGTGGGGCAACAGCTTTGCTGCTATTCAATACCTGAATCTTACGTTGGCAAATGCCGACAAAGTGATATGGGCAGGTGATGAGCAGATCAGGCGCATGTTTTGCGACCGTATAAAAGGTGAAGCCTACGGATTGCGCGGACTTTTCATGTTCCATCTGCTACAGGCACATGGGGGTTGGGCTGCAAACGGGGAACTGCTGGGAGTTCCTATCATGATCGAACCCCTGGATCTGGACTCTGATTTCAATCTGCCCCGTGCTACATTCGAAAAGTGTATGGAACAGCTTTACAGCGATCTTGCAGAGGCGGAAAAATATTTACCACTCGATTTTGAGGATATTTCCAGTGAATCTGATATTCCGGCTGCTTATCAGGGAGTGACCGTAGAGGAGTATAACCGTGTATTTGGTGTTTTTAACCGTCAGCGTTTAACGCGCCGAATTGTAGAAGGTATACGTGCCAAAGCGGCCCTGCTGGCTGCCAGTCCGGCTTATACCGCGGGAACTACTACCACATGGGAAGATGTGGCCGGTTATGCGGCTACTGTATTGGACCGTATCGGCGGATCCAACGGTTTAGCCGGTGACGGGCTTACCTGGTATGATAACGCATCGGAAATAAACGGCCTGGAAGGCGGTGGAAACCCGGATGAAATACTCTGGCGTGGAAATGTTGGTACTCCTTCAGCTGATAATCTGAATGATACACCTGAAAAACAAAATTATCCGCCCAGTCTGTATGGTTTCGGACGGGTAAACCCGATACAAAATCTGGTAGATGCGTTCCCTATGGCAAACGGATATCCGGTGGATGCAGACCCTGCTTTGAGCGGATATGATCCTACTAATCCGTATGCCGGCCGCGACCCGCGTTTAGAAAAATTCATCCTTGTAAACGGTAATACTATGGGAGCAACCGGCGGAACTATCCTGACCGAAACAGGTGGGGGAACGGATGCGGTAGGACAAACAGAAAATTCAACCCGCACAGGTTATTATATGCGTAAATTATTACGTTCGGATGTAAACCTGAATCCGGTAACCATTAATCTGCAGAAACGGTACAATCCGCATATCCGCTATACCGAAATATTCCTGATTTATGCGGAAGCGGCTAACGAAGCCTGGGGACCTACCGGAACCGGAACGCATGGCTATTCGGCGTATGATGTAATTAAGAAAATACGGGAAAGAGCCGGAGTAGGAGGGGGGAATGACCCTTATCTGGAGGCTGCTAAAAACAACGCCGGTGATATGCGTAAACTGATTCGTAATGAACGCCGTCTGGAACTCTGTTTCGAAGGTTTCCGTTTCTGGGATTTGCGCCGCTGGAACGAAAAACTGACCGAACCGGCACGGGGTGTACGCATAACGAATGGCAATTATGAAGTATCGGAAGTAGAAAACCGGATCTACCAGGAGTATATGAACCACGGCCCTATCCCTTATAGTGAGATGCTGAAATGGGATGCGCTGGTACAAAACAAAGGATGGTAAACTATTAAATCGTAAAAAGATGAAAAAAATAAAATATATTTTACTGGTCATGCTGGCTGTTATTACCTCTTGTCATAATCAGGAGTGGGAATTCCCTGATTACGATTACACAACAGTCTATTTTGCCTATCAGGGACCGGTCCGGACCATTATTCTGGGCGAGTATATGTATGATAATACCCTGGATAACCAGCATAAATGCAAAATCATGGCCACGACAGGGGGGAGCCTACACAAATAAAAACAATATTTATGTAGATATAAAAGTAGATAACTCCCTGTGTGATAATTTGTACTTTTCGGCAGATGGTGATAAGGTTCTTCCGATGCCTTCGAACTATTATAGCCTGTCGTCCGAGCAGATTGTGATTCCTTCCGGAAAACCTTCCGGTGGAATAGAAGTGCAACTGACCGATGCTTTTTTTTTGCTGATCCCCTGGCAATAAAAAATACATATGTCATTCCTATATATATTACTGCCGTACAAAATGTAGACTCGGTTTTACGCGGATACAGTTTTCTGGATAACCCAAACCGGTTGAATGAAGATGATTGGGAAGTAGCTCCCAAAGATTATATTTTATACGGTGTAAAATATATCAATCCCTGGCATGCTTCCTGGCTGCGCAGAGGTATTGACACGGCTACCGGTAACAGCTATACGAATATACGCCGTGGTAAATACCGCGAAAACGACGAAGTGTGCTATATGACTACCCGTTCCATGACACAGGTGGAAATAGCCTTGAATGCGCAGGATGCTGATGGATATAACAAACCTTACAGTATGCTCCTAACGTTTGATGAGGCCGGCAAATGTACTGTAACGTCAGAGGCCGGCAATGTAACGGGTAGTGGCGAATATGTGGCAAAAGGCGATAAAAACGGCTGGGGCAATGAAGACCGCGATGCCATTTACCTGAATTACGAAGTAGATTTCGGCGACACGGTATATGCGGTAAAAGATACATTTGCTATGCGTGAAAGGGAAGTGGTACTGGAAACATTCACCCCTGTATTGAAGTAATTTATTTATCTACTTAGAAACAGAGTAATATATGAGACACTATACAAAAATATTGTTTGTTTGTACGATTCTGGCAGGGCTTTTCTCCTGTGAGGATGATGAGTTGGATTTTTCGGTAAAAAAACCGGAAAGTGTTGCAGTGCTCGAATACCTGAACCAGTATGCTCCTTTGAAATCGTATGTAGATTATGCCGCCTCTCCCAATTTTCATTTGGGAGCCGGGGCCAATCTGACCGAATACATAGGAAAGGGACCGATGCACAGGCTGGTGAACCGGAATTTTGATAACATTACCATTGGATATGAAATGAAACATGGTCCGGTGGTACAGGACGACGGTAGTCTGGATATGGGAAATATTGTAACATTGATCGAAACGGCACAGGCCGCGGGTATCCATATTTACGGTCATACCCTTTGCTGGCATTCCAACCAGAATGCTACGTATCTGAACAGCCTGATCGCTGCAAAAGTTATTCCGGCGGAACCGGTTGAAACCGAATTGATTGCCGATGGTGATTTTGAAGCGGGAACCGTTACCGGCTGGGGAGGCTGGGGCAACGACACCCCTCCTTCTGTTTCCGCGCAGGGCGAAGGCTATGAAGGTGGGTATGCGCTCCGGCTACAGAATACAGCCCCGAAAAACCCCTGGGAAGTACAGGCTATTTACGAACCGAATCCTTCGTTTGCTGTGGGAGAAACCTGTTACCTCTCGTTCTGGATCCGTGGGGATGTGGAAGGGGATATCTCTTTTGTTGCACAGGATATGGTCAATTATACTGCGGATAACTTTGGCACGGTAAATGTTTCAACCGGATGGCAGTATATAGAAAAGGAAGCGATGATTACCGAAGATGACCGTACTGCATTACTTATCAATTATGGTAATTACGTAGGCACGGTTTATATTGATAACATATCGTTAATTCAGAATATTTCGCCTGCCGGAACAGCGTTAAATTAATATTAATGTTTATCTTTACCATCGTTAATTCAGAATATTTCGCCTGCCGGAACAGCCCTTGGAGAAACCATGATACCCAATGGTGATTTCGAGAACGGAACAATGGACGGTTGGGGAGGATGGAGCCAGATCACGTATGGCATCAGCCAGCCCGGACAGGGAGCCGGAGGTTCCGGCTATGCGATAGAAATAACAAACCCCACGGCCGGAAATGCATGGGAACAGCAATTTGCCTGGAATTTCGACTCTGAACTTGACTCTGATGCCACTTATTTTGTGAGCTTTGATATGCGGGCTGCCGATAATGTTTCTATCGATGTTGCTTTGCAGAATAAAACAACTTATGCCGGAACAGGAGGACCCGCTATTGCACTGACTACGGAATGGCAAACCTTTGAGTGGTACGCCAAAACTCCCCCGGATGATGTCAGAGACCGGTTGTTTTTTAACCTGGGTGCCCATGTAACTACCTATTATCTGGATAACGTAGTGTTCTGTAAAGTTGTCGAAATGGGTGAAACCATTGAAAAGAGTGACGAGGAGAAAGAAGAGATCATTTACGAAGCACTGGAAACCTGGATTGAAGGGATGCTGGAAACCTGTAGCGAATATATAACAGTATGGGATGTGGTAAACGAACCGATGTCTGACTGGCCGGATGCTACACAACTGAAAACAGGTGTTGGAAACGATAATCTGGCGGCCGACGAGTTTTACTGGCAGGATTACCTGGGTAAAGATTATGCGGCAATCGCTTTTAAACTGGCCCGTAAATATGGTAATGAAACAGATATCCATTTTATTAATGATTACGGACTCGAATCTAATCTTACCAAGTGTAAGGGGTTGATAGATTTTGTAGAGTATACCGAAAGCCGGGGTGCCCGGGTGGATGGTATTGCTACCCAGATGCATATCTCTATCAATAACGACAGGGAAAAGATTGCTCAAATGTTCGAAATGCTGGCCGCTACCGGTAAACTGATTAAAGTATCCGAACTGGATATTGCTTTGGAAGTAGATTCGCCTACCGACGAAGAATACAAAGCCCAGTACGATATGTATAGGTATGTGATAGAAACTTACAAAGAAAAAATACCTGTATCCCAGCAATATGGAATCACGATCTGGTGTCCGCTGGACAGTCCGGAAGATTCATTCTGGCTGCCGGGCGAACAGGTTGGCCTGTGGACACTCGACTATAGCCGCAAGCGTGCCTATGCCGGCGTAGCCGATGCGCTGGCCGGTAAAACAATCTTCGAAGAGGAATAACCACCAAAGGAGATGTCTGAAAAGTATCAAATAAAAAGAATTAACACGGAGGCACGGAGAGACGGAGTTTTGATTTATTGATTACATACAAAAATATATTTCTGCGTAATCTGCGTGCCTTCCGTTACTTTTTAGACACCTCTTTATTTGGAATTAATTAATTTATAAAATAAATGATATGATAAATTTTTATCAACTTAAACTGGCGGTATTTTCTCTGTTTTGCCTTTTTCTCTCCTGTGCATCCGGTACCGGAACAGAGCCACCTTCTTTAAAGGATGCTTATGCCGGTAAATTCCTGATAGGTACAGCACTGAATAAAGAACAAATTACCGGAAAAGATGCAGCCGGTATCCGGATTATAAAAGAACATTTTAACGCCATTGCTGCGGAAAACTGTATGAAACCCGAAGAAATACATCCGCTGGAAGATGTTTTTGATTTTGCTTTGGCAGATCAGTTTATGCAATTCGGAGAAGAAAATGGTATGGTGATCACCGGGCATACACTGATCTGGCATTCACAACTTCCGGACTGGTTTTGCACGGACGAAAACGGACAAAATGTATCTCCCGGAATCCTGAAAGAACGGATGCGCGACCATATTCATACTGTTGTAGGCCGCTATAAAGGCCGTATCCGGGGATGGGATGTGGTAAACGAAGCGATAGAAGATGACGGTTCGTACCGGAAAAGTAAATTTTATGAGATATTGGGAGAAGAGTTTATACCCCTCGCTTTCCGGTATACCCACGAAGCCGACCCGGATGCGGAGCTTTATTACAACGACTACTCGATGTATCTTCCCGGCAGGCGCGAAGGTGTGGTTCGTTTAGTGGATCAACTGAAAGAACAGGGCATCCGGATTGATGCCGTAGGCATGCAGGGGCATTTGGGAATGGATACCTCACTCGATGCGTTCGAAGAAAGTATCCGGGCATTTGCTGCTGCCGGAGTAAACGTTATGATCACAGAGTTTGATCTCTCTGTTTTACCTTCACCGTGGGGACAGATAGGTGCCGAAATATCCACGAACTTTGAATACAGGGAGGAGATGGACCCCTATAAAAACGGACTGTCACAGACGGCAGAGCAGGCATGGACAAACCGGATGGTTGATCTCTTTAAACTGTTTTTGAAATATGAAGATGTAATAACCCGGGTTACTATGTGGGGTACAGCAGACGCCGATTCATGGAAAAACGATTTCCCTATCAGAGGCCGTACCGACTACCCCTTATTATTCGACCGGAATCATCAACCCAAAAAAGTGGTAGAGTTACTTATAAACGAAGCAATCAATAAACAATGAAACGCCTCTGTAATCTTTCGTTCGGCATAGCGAAGACGCTATGCCGAACGAAAGAATTAATTTTGGTCGAAGGGGATTTGCAATCCCCGCCTGTGGAATATAAGGATTTGTAATCCGCTTAAAGATTCCTACCTCTCTATTTAATGGATATTCATTTGTTTGCCGGATCACAGATCCTAATACTCGTTAGTCGGGGATTACAAATCCCCTCTGACCAAAGAAGCAGGAGCTTCACTAATTTTAGCGACATAGCGAAGACACTATGCCGAACGAAAGATTTAAATCTGCGCCGGCAAAAGGCCGGCAAAAAGTTGCAAAAGCCCGCAAACCGGTAGAAATAACACACCCCTAACTCCCCGCAAGAGGGGAATACATACAAAATTAATGGGTTTCATTTTTTGCATCTCTACCCAGGCTTTGGGGGAGAGGCCGTAGAGTTCTTTGAATGCGGTGGAGAATGCGGTCAAACTTGAGAAACCTGTGGCATCTGCTACTTCTGATATGTTCAGGCGTTTCGACGCAAGCAGGCCGGCTGCCTGTTTAAGGCGGATATTCCGGATCAGGTCGCGTGTCGTCTGATTAGTCAGTTCCTTTAATTTGCGGTGTAGATGTACCCGGCTGATACCGATATGGTTGGCTATCATTTCTACATTTAATTCCGGATTGGCTATATTTTCATTAATGAATTTCATTAATTTTTCTATTAACTTATCGTCTGCCGACTTTATAGAAATCTTCTTTACTTTATCTTCCTGTTGCTGGCTGCCGGTAAAATTGTTTTTCAGGATTTCGCGGGTACGGATTATATTTTCAACAGTCTTCTTTACGATTTCTATATTGAATGGTTTTACAATATAGGCATCCGCCCCAATGCTTAACCCTTCCAGGTTGTCTTCTTCTTTGGACCTGGCAGTTACTAATACCACCGGGATATGGTTGGTATTTACATTCTGTTTGATTTTACGGCACAGCGTTACACCGTCCATTTCAGGCATCATTACATCGCTGATAATAAGATCGGGCATCCTGCGGAGTATTTGGTCAAAAGCTTCTTTCCCGTTTGTACATTCAATGATATGATAGGAGGGGCCAGTTCGTGCGAAATGTATTGCCTGATCTCTTCATCGTCTTCCACAACCATAACCCAACGTTTACTTTTTGATTTTATTTTTTTCTGTTCGTTTTCGGTCGCTATGCCGGATAGTTGCGGGGCAGAAGATGTAAATGAAACAGCAGTCCGGGGATTATCTTCCATTTCTTCTGGCCGGAGGTGTTCAGCACCCAATGGCAGGTGAATGATAAAACTGCACCCTTTCCCCTCTTTATTGTTTTCCACCCATATAGAACCGTGATGTAACTCTACCAGCGAACGGGTAAGGTGTAGTCCGATACCGGTACTTATATTGGGGTTATTGTGGCTGTTCCTGCTCTGATAGAAACGTTCGAATATACGCTCTATCTCCTCTTCTTCTACTCCGGTGCCTGTATCGGATATAATGATCTCGAAGTAGGGTTGTAATTTATTTTCTTTGTTTTCTTCTTCTCCGGTTCTTAAACAAATGTTTATTTCGCCACCTTGTGGGGTAAACTTAAAGGCATTGGATAGTATATTAAGGATAATTTTATCAAAGTTCGCGGGATCTACCCAGGCATAGAGTGTACCGGGTTCGTGGGTAAACGTGAACCAGATGTTTTTTGTACTGGCCGGATACTCAAAAATAGCATACAGGTCGCGTATAAATTCAACCAGTTCTACCCGGCGGAATGTAAGCCTCATCTGTCCCTTATCTATTTTACGGATATCCATTAGCTGGTTAATCAGGCTCAATATACGTTCGGCGTTGCGGTGTATGGTCAGGTAGTTTCGTTGCCGCTCCTGATCGGGATCGCTGTCTATCAGCTTTTTCAGCGGACTGATGATAAGCGACATCGGTGTCCTGATTTCGTGGGCGATGTTAATAAAGAATTGTAATTTAGCTTCGTTTATCTCTTTGGCGTGCTGATGTTCCAGCACCTCCTGCCGAACCTGGTAACGATGCCTGATTTGTTGGATTACTACATAAACAAGCCCGGCGGCAATCAGTATATAAATTACTTTTGCCCACATAGACGCGTACCAGGCAGGAGCAATAGAAATAAAAATTTCTTTTACGCCGGAAGTAATGTTATAACCTTCGGCCATGACTTTGAAATTATATTTACCGGGAGGCAGGTCGCTAAAGGTTACCCGGTTGTTGCCGGGAGTCAGTGTCTTCCATTTTTCATTATTTACGGAGTATAGGTAACTGGTCCGTTCCGGCGTATTAAAATCCATGGTAGAGAATTCGATACTGAATGAATTATCTTTGTAATCAAGCTGGAAATGACGTGCTTCCGCAACAGACGTATTTATAATATTATACCGGCCGGATTTCATCCCTTTACGCACCGGTTTATCATGCACATAAAAGTCGGTAATACGAACATCCACCGTCCGGGCCGGATTGGTTATGCGGGCCGGGTCAAACCAGGTAATCCCATGGGTTCCCCCGAAAAAAATAGTTCCGTTATCATCTATGAATGAAGCACCTTTACTGAACTCGTTCCCCTGTAAACCGTCGCCACTGTAATAATTAATAAACGTTTTCTCCCGGGGATCCATTTTAGAGATTCCATAGTGGGTACTTAACCATAAATTGCCCGAACGATCTTCAGTGATGCCACAGATAACATTACTGGGTAAACCGTCGGCAGTAGTATAAGAGTAAAACTCGTGTGTATATTTATCAATATAAAAAAGCCCGTTGGTTGTTCCGAGCCATATAACACCGTTTTTATCTTCATACAGACTATATACAACGTGTCCTACCAGCAGCCGGTTTTGTCCGTAGGTAGATAAAAAATCCCTTGTCTCTATATCCATACAGCCTACTCCGTCGTAAGTACCGATATATAACTTACCGTCGCGGGTAATCAGCAATTGATTGATATAGGGGTGGTTCAGTTGATTAATATCCGTGCGGTATTCGCTGTAATAAAAGGAATCGTAATGTGTGATTTCTTTTGTATCCAGGTTCATCCGGAAAAGCCCGGACCCCATAGTACCAATCCACAGATTGCGTGCGGCATCTTCCGTAATAGAATATATCCGCTGCACCGGAGCACCGTTAGAATCCAATAGTTCGGGCCGGTAAGTACAGTGCCCTGTCTGTTTATCTATTTTAGCAAGCCCATTAAGGTACGACCCTACCCACAGATCGTGGTTGGAATCTTCAAACATACACATAATAGTAGAAGGTATGGAGGCCGGATGCCCGGAAGGTTTAAAATGAATACTTCTCTTTTCATCCGGGTGAATCCTATACACCCCTTCGCTGTCTGTTCCTACCCACAGGATGCCCTGGTGATCTTTGAAAAGCGACATGATGCAATTAGACCCGGTCAGGTTCATGGCTACCGATTTATAACCGATATAGTTAAACTGGTTTGTGCCGGGCGGTAACACACTGACCCCTTTCTGAAAAATACCAAGCCAGATATTCCCGGCTCTATCCTGCAGGATAGAATGCACTTTTGATTTTGTCAAATCAAAAGTAGTCACGTTAAACTCCATATCTGTGATCTGCATAGTTTTCAGATCGCAGGTTTTTATACCTTGCCCGTCTGTGCCGATATAAATATCATCGTTGTCCGTAACATACAATGCTTTAATAGGCAGGTTTTGTTTATCCCGGTAGGGAACCGGAATAAAAGAGTCGGTTGTTTTATCATGCAGAAAGAGTCCGTTCGTCATACTCCCGGCCAATAGATTCCCTTTTTTATCCTGGCAGATAGCGGACACTAAATTCCAGCCGATTTCTTTAAAACCGAATTTCTTTAATTTACTGTCGTGTGTAACCCTGAAAATCCCGCTGTCTTCCGTTGCTATCCACAGGTTTTCTTCATCATCTTCAAACATCCAGGTTGCCAGTGAACTGGGTATCAGGTTTGTATTTTGTATGGCATGCAGTTCATCCGTATCCTGCAGAACGTATATACCCTGTCCGGAAGTAGCAATCAGGATATCTCCGTTGCGGCGTTGCAGAATAGAGGCGATATGGGGGCGATAAACTTCTCCGTGTTTGAACAGAAGAGGTATCTCGTGAAACAGATCGGTATCCCGGTCGTATAACTGTAAACCTTTCAGCAGCCCTACAAACAGCCGGTTCTTATTATCTTCGTACAAAAACCGGACATAATTGTCCAGCAAAGAGTGATTATTATCCTGGTCATGTTTATAAATAGTAAATTTAGAGCCGTCGTACCGGTTTAAACCGTCTTCGGTAGAGATCCAGATAACACCCTGGTGATCCTGGCAGATATGATTGATCAGGCTGCTTGACAATTCCCGGTCTACAGAAAAAAGTTGTGTGGATTGCGAAAAGGCTATACCGGATATCCATATAAAGGTTAAAATAAAAATAAGTCTGGTTTTCATAAGGAGTAGTGTTTTCATAAAATCAGTAGTAAAACTACATCTAATTTTATATTCCGGCAAATAAATAAAAAGGTTTTTTAAGGCTTCGTTTATTCTTATTGTATTTGTTGAATGAAGGAAGGGTAGGAGTAAGGTTGGTTTTATCGCATAAAATGATTTATAGATGTTGTGCGGTTTTTTCCGGTTGCGGATAGTACACAACAAAGACGGATCATTTATTGAATCCGTCTTTGCTTTATGGGTTTATTTTTTTAAATTTCCAGGAATTCAACCTGTCCGTTATCTAAATGGTAGAGCGCCCCGATTATATTGATCTCTCCTTCTTTATATAATTTGGAAAGGATCGGGTCAGACTCCCGTAGCTGTTTCACGCCGTGCTCGATATTAGCGAGGATAGCCTGTTCAGGCAGGTTGTCGCATGTGCCTTTTAGTAAAACCTGTTCCTCCGGTTCATTTTTCAGTGCTTGTACAATCGCAGCAATATGCCCCTCTACATGATCATCGTTCAGGTGTTCCAGCATAGCATGAATAGCGCCGCAATGCTCGTGTCCTAATACGACTACCAGTTTGGAGTGCAGGTGCTCTACGGCATATTCCACACTGCCTTCTTCAAAATCACTCATCACATGCCCGGCTGTGCGGATCGTAAAAATATCTCCCAATCCCTGGTCGAAAATAATTTCCGGTGGTACACGTGAATCTGAACAACTGATTACTACCGTGTGGGGATGTTGCCCGGCTGTCAGTTCGCGGATGGTTCCGGCATCCTGATGAATGTGTATGGGATTTCCGGAATAGAAACGTTCGTTTCCTTTTTTGAGATTCGTTAAAGGATCATCACTTTCGGACGATGCGGTTAATGCAGCTGTTTCTGCCGGTGCTGACCCGGTTGTACTTGCATTTACAGACTTTGAAGTACACGAAGAAGTCCCACATAGTAACCAACCGCTTAACAGCAGGCAGGCCACCTTCCATGAGAATGCTTTCATAATTTGTCTGATACGTTAGTTGTTAATAAATCGGCCGCAAAGGTAGTAAAATGTCAGGTTTTGACATAAGAACAAAAGAATATATTTCTAATACAAAGAAACAGACTGAATCCCTTTGGGTTTACAAATGAGTATATATAAGTTAGTATAGGTAGCATCTGTATACAGTCCGTAGAAAGAAATAGAAACGCGAATTATCAATTTGTAAACTTTCAATGTGTTAAACTAAACCTCCGGAGAATCTCCTGTATGGCCCGGAGTACAGGAGCGCTTTCAAATTTTCGATTCTCACGGAGTTAAGAAAATACAGTTTGTCAGCATTTGTTTAAAAGAAACAGATGTTTGTCAGCAGTTTTCAGGTTTCTGCCTGTAGGTTTTAAAAATGGGTAATAATTAAGAATGGGTTTACCGGAAAAACGTCATTTCCGTTTCATTCAAAAAAAATGGGCATCCGGATGAAAAATGAGGTAAAAATAGCCATAATCAGCCGTAAATCCCCACTGATTTTTGTCTTTATCTTCCTCTCTGCTCCGGTTACGCCTAAGCGATGCCCGGGTTACGTGTAACGGATGCCCCGGCTTCCCCGTAGATGGTTTACCCGTTACGTGTAACCGGAGCATCGCTTACGTGTAACCGGGGCAACCATTACGGTGTACATTTTTTCCGGGTCTCTCTAACTATCAATCCGGCATCTTGTGGGTGTTTTTAATATCCTGCATTTGATGACAAAAATATTTTTAATACTATTCGTTTATAGCAAAATGTCATACAGTAAAAATTACACCCGGAGATGCAGCGGTTTAAAAATAAATTTCATCTTTTTTAAAAGAAACGCCCTTAGTTTTATAAGGCTATTTATATGTTTAACATTTCCTAAAATTGATGTTTTATGAGTTTGAGAAAGTTGACTTTGTTTATGTTGGGAACGCTCGTTATTTCTTCCCTGTTTTTTTCCTGTAATGATGATAACGTATTAGTTGTACGTTCCGGAGGTTATAAATCATGGTTTACAGTAAAAGCTGAAGATGATTCGTTCTATTTCCTGCATGATAAAGGAAAAACATTTTTACCGGTAGGAGGAATAAAAAATTATGCGCCCGAACGGGATCACCGTGCTTTTGTATATTATGAAGTAGCTCTGGAAAAAGATCATCAGGGATATGATTATCCTGTTTATGTGTATCACATGGATACTATCCTCTCCAAAAGTCTGGTGGCGGATCTGGGGGATGAAAATGAGAAAGTATACGGCAAAGATCCGGTAAGGATTGACCGTATGTGGGTAGGCGGAGGATTTCTGACCATCCGTTTTTCGACTTACTGGGGTGGCCGTGAAGCATATTTTGTAAACCTTGTACAGGAGAATGAGGATAATCCGTTTGAATTGACGTTCCGTCATAACGCTTACGATGATCCCAAACACTCGTGGGGGTATGGTTGGGTAGCATTTGATCTGGCTGATCTGCCTGCACCTGCTGAAGGAGAAGATTCGGTGGAACTAACCGTAAAAGTGCACACCTATGAAGGTGTATTGGAAAAAACATTTACCTATACAGCAGTAACTGAAAACGCAGAAGATCCGGATGATAGTGAAAATGAGGATGATGCCACCGGCCGGATGATGTTAATGTAAAAGATACCCGGACACGGAGCTATTTATTTAATTATAAAACCTCCGTGTCTTCCATAATGCAATAGTCTTACCAGTTCACTCTCCATTAAAATATGGAATTTATTTTTCTGTAATCCAGTCAAGACCTAACCCCTCCAACAACCTATAGAGGATCAAATCTGCCATTCTTTTTAAAGTCTCTTTTATTTTGTTTCTTTTTTTCATGAGAATAGGGATAATCTATTTTTCTATGCTGTTTGTTTTTATTAATGAAGACGTCCGGCAGGCAAAAATATTGTAAGCCGGGTAGGAAAATAGTTAAAAAGGAGGTCTATAATGACGATAGAAGAGTTACAGAAAATAGCTACGGATTTATACAGGGATGCGGGCGACCGGCTTCCGGAAACAGTGGCCGATGATAAGGAGAACTGGATTGCCGGCCAGATTGAAAAAGCAATTCAGGAGAAAGGTCCTGTGTTTGACCAGCTTAAAGCTTTGCATAGCCGTGAAGAGGTTTATAAACTGTTGAAAAAGAGATACGGGGAGATGAATTATGGAAATCCCTATGATATGGGTGAATATAACTAAGGAGAGAAAAAATGAGAACGATTGATGATTTGCAAAGGCTTGCTGCTTTCCTGCACCGTGAGGCGGAAGAACAATCACCTATTGTGGGGCATGCGGAACGTAAAGAGTGGATGGCCCGGCATATTGAAAACGAGATTGCGGACGCAGACAAAACATTACAGGATTTATTGGATTGTGATACGGATGAACAGGTAATTGATTTGCTTGAAGAACGTTACCGGAATATAACGGAACCTGCTGACGAGGATGTATATGATTATCCCGAAGACGCATATCAATAATATTTCCGGAAAGTTGTATCTTCGGGCATTCAAAAGTTAAGCGTATGACATTTTCATTGGAAGTAGACCATTCTATTTGTATTAAATGCAGTAAATGCGTCCGGGTATGTCCGGCCGCTATTTTTGTGCAGCCAACTCCCACTTCGGAGGTGGAAGTACATAACCGCGAGAATTGCATTGAGTGTGGCCATTGTGCGGCGGTTTGTCCTACCGGTGCGGTAAAACATTCGGAGTTTCCACCGGAGAAGGTTTTTCCGGTAGACAGAAGCGAACTACCCACGCCGGAACAACTATTGCTGTTGATCCGTTCGCGCCGTTCGAACCGGGCTTTTACGGATAAGCCTGTGCCGGATAATTTACTGGAACTTATTGTTGAAGCTGCTTACCGTGCCCCTACGGCCAGTAATAAACATGAACTGGAATTTACACTGGTAACTGATCCGGAAAAACTCCGGCTGATCATTCAGTATACGGCCGATGTATTTGAAGAAAAAATAAAAAATATACAGCGGCCGGTAGTAAAAAGTGTTGTCAGCCGTATGAGTCCGGCTCTCTATAAAATGGCTGACCGCCTGGGAGGATTGATCCGGATGGTACGGGAAGGAAAAGACCCTATCCTGCGGAACGCAACAGCAGCTCTTTTTATCCATACTTCTGCCGAACATAGTTATTACGGAAAAATGGATGCCAATCTGGCTTACCAGAATGGTTCGTTAATGGCCGAGAGTCTGGGAGTAAGCCAGTTTTATACCGGCTTTGTATGCCGTGCGATAGATGAAGATAAAAAAAGGCGCTTCAATGAACTACTGGGTATCGAAGGGAAGATACATGCCGGTATGGGATTAGGGATGCCGGCCTTTAAATTTCCTAATTATATAGACCGCAAAGAAATCGTATTCCGGAAGATTTAATAAACCGATAGAGGTGCCTGCTTGTTTATCAGATAAACAGTTTGCTATATGACAATAGAAGAATTGGATATTCTGGCAGGTTACCTGTATGCCGAAGCTGAACAGGGTGCTCCATTAGTAAAACATCCGGAGCGGAAAGAGTGGATGGCCGGAAAGATAAAGGAGGCCATTCACCATAATAATGCGCTTTTACTTGTACTGCTTGCTTGCGAAAATACCGATCAGGTACTTGACCGGCTGGGGAGCGATTACCGCAAACTGCAACGTCAATCCTGATTGTCCGGGTCTGTATATCTGCGGTTGGCTCTCCTGAATTTATGAGCCATTGCATCAACCAGAGAGGGAGGAGATAATACCCTGATGGTATCGGCAAATCCGAGCAACTCCCGTTGCAGTTCAGGATTGATTACTACCTCTATTTCAAAAATAACCGAACCGTTTTCTTTCCGTTCTATCACCTGCTGGCTTTTATGGAACGGCTTGGTCTCTACATAGGGGGCATTGCAACGGTCCACTTCGAAGCGTACTTTACCGGCTTGTTGGGTCAACGTTTTGGTTACTCCTATTACATTGTCGAAGAAAGTAGCCGGATCAAACAAGTCATTTTCCCGGTATCGTTCCCCTGCAAGCGGATTGACCCGTATAATGCGGTCGAGAGCCAGATTCTGCAGACTGTTTGTCTCTTTCCGGTTACCAAACACAAACCAACGGTTGCGGTATTCTTTCAACAGGTAAGGATAAAAAATAAACAGGGAGGCCGAACGGGCCCGGAACGAATGGTATTTCATTTCCAACGGTTGCTTATTTACAATAGCGTGGTAGATTGTGTCCAGATGTCCCAATCCTTTTAGATTTTCGTTTTTTTCGAAATCAATTACCGGAATGGTTTGCTGCCGGACAGACGTTACATGATCTTCGAGCCGGTTTACAATATCGCCCATTTCCGAGAAATAGGAGAAGCCTTTAAACTGGCGCAATACCTCTACCGCTTCAGACATTGTTCGTAAATCCTGTTCAGTAAGGGGAGTGTTGGTTATGCTGTAATCCGGATTTTCATACCGGTAATATTTCCCTTCGTATACCACAATAGGAGCGTTGTATCCCAGTTTTTCGCTACGCATCATCTGGATATCGAGCTGGATGGTTCGTTTACTGATGCCTTTGGCAATTCCTTCATATTCATACAAGGCATCCGAACAGGCATCAATCAGATCTTCCAGTGTCCAGCGCCGGAAACGGTTGCGCAGTCAGGTGTCGATTGTTTTATAACGGATCAAAGCATTCCGGTTAACCGGCATATTGTTTTTATTTTTACGGTTGATTTATTTTCAAAAATATGAAAAATAATTATTACTGCGCAAAAAAACTGCGCAATGGTACTTTTATTTTGCATCATCAATCAAAATAAACAGAGATATGATAGCATTAAAAGGAACCTGGAACCAGGATTGTAAAATTTTTATTGACGAGGTAGAACAGGGAGCAATCGAACTGATCCGTAATATTCTGAATCATGAAGTGTCAGCCGGTGTACCGGTACGTATTATGCCGGATACGCATATAGGAAAAGGTATTGTAATCGGGTTTACTATGCCGGTTACCCGCATGGTGAATCCTAACTACATCGGAGTGGATATTGGTTGTTCGGTTACTACTCACCGGTTGAATAAACGTATCGACGAAGCACTTTTTCCAACGCTCGACCATGCGATACGCCGTTCGGTTCCTATGGGAAAACATATCCGGAAAGAGAAAACGTTTAACGGTAGTTGGGTAGAACCCTATTTTGAGTCTGTGAACGAATCAATTCGTTTGTTTCAGGAAGAGTGGAAAAAACGTTTCGGCGAAAAGAAACCGGCTATCCATGTGGACCGTTCTTATATTGCAGAACTTTGTAAAAAAATAAAGATAGGAGAGAATAAATTTTATTTCTCTGTGGGAACACTGGGAGGAGGTAACCATTTCATTGAAATAGGCGAATCTGTTACCAGCGGTGCCCATTACCTGACCATTCATTCCGGTTCACGGCATTTCGGATTGAAAGTATGTACTTATCATGCGGATAAAATGAAAAGTATTAAATTCCTGCCGGAAACCTACCAGCAGGAGTTTGACGAAATTATCCGTACTACGTCTCCGCGAAGTGATATTCCGGAACGACTGGCCGCGTTAAAAGAGAAATATGGGGTGGGAGCCAAAGAACATCTGCTTGAAGGAGATGATATGTACGAATACCTTATTGATATGATCATCGCGCAAATATATGCTCGTTTTAACCACCAGGTAATGTCCGAAGCTATCTTTAAAGATTTGGGAGAAGAATATGAAGCGGTAGAATCCATTTACTCAATGCATAATTTTATAGATACAGCAGACTGGATTATCCGGAAAGGAGCTATCCGTTCCTATGAAGGAGAGAAGATGGTGATTCCGTTTAACATGCGCGACGGGATCCTGATCTGCGAAGGAAAGAGTAATCCGGACTGGAACTGTTCGGCACCTCACGGAGCCGGCCGGGTACTGGCACGCGGACAGGCTTTCCGTACTCTGAGTATGGAACAGTTCACCCGTGAAATGGAAGGCATCTATTCGTCCTCCGTATGCCGTTCCACTCTGGACGAATCTCCGATGGCTTATAAAGACAAACAACTCATTATGGATGCCATACAGGATACAGCTGTTATTATCGACTCTGTGAAACCGGTTTTTAATATCAAATCCCTGAATTAAGAAAGAAAATAAAATGAGGGTTTATAACCGGTAGTAGCCAGAAGATACTATTTGGTTTGGATTTACAAAGTATCGAACGGGATTTCGAGTTGGATGAAGCGGGGGGATTCGATTTCTTTGGGGTTGCTGATGGAGAGGCCCATGAGGCGGATGCCTTTTGACAGGTCTTCTACCAATGCCATGAGTTCGGTGGCTGTTTCCCAGAAAATTGTGTAATCGTCTACAAATTGTGAAAGGGTACGGCTGCGTGTGATCTGTTCAAAGTCCGAGAATTTTATTTTTAGTGTTACTGTGCGTCCGTAGAAATTTTTGGCGGTAACACGTTCCCAAACTGTGTCGGCAACCTCTTTTAGTTCTGCCATTAGCTCTTTTCTGTTGGTCAGGTCTGTCAGGAATGTGTTTTCTGCTCCCAGGGATTTACGAATGTGTTCCGGTACAACCGGACGATTGTCAATACCCCGGGCATTCTGGTAATAAATGTGTCCGGCTTTGCCGAATAGCCGTGTCAGGTCTTCTTCTGTGAAGTTCCGCAGGTCGCGCCCGAAATGAATACCTAAGCGGTGCATTTTATCCGCGGTTACTTTTCCAACGCCATAAAATTGTTCAATGGGTTGTTTGGCCAGAAACTCTCCGGCCTCTTTTTCAAGAACTACGAATAATCCGTCCGGTTTATTGTAGTCGGATGCCATTTTCGCAAGGAATTTGTTGACTGATATCCCGGCCGAAGCTGTAAGGCCGGTTTCCTGTTTGATCCGTTGTTTGATCTCTTTGGCGATCAGGGTTGCCGAGGGTAACTGTTTGTGGTTTACCGTTACATCCAGATAGGCTTCATCCAGTGATAACGGTTCTACCAGGTCGGTATATTCCAGAAATATATCCATGATTTGCCGGGATACGGCTCTGTATACATCGAAACGGGCTTTTACAAATAACAGATGGGGACATTTTTTTAAGGCTGTCCGTGAAGGCATGGCCGAACGTACTCCGTATTTGCGGGCTTCGTAACTGGCGGCTGCCACTACGCCCCGGTCGCCGGAATAGCCTACCGCCAGCGGCCGCCCCCGGTATTGTGGGTTATCCCGCTGCTCGATCGAGGCATAAAACGCATCCATGTCAATATGTATAATCTTTCGCATAGCCAGTAAATACAAAGGTAAAGGTACACATCTTTCCCTTTTTACAAGCGGATTAAGGAAGATTTTTATATGTAAAAAAAGAATTGTAAATTTGCATTCTGATTAAAAAATAAGGATTACATCAAAAGAAGTTATGATAAAGATTACATTTCCTGATAATTCCGTAAGAGAGTATGCAAAAGGTACTACCCCTATGCAGATTGCGGAAAGTATCAGTTCCCGTCTGGCGCAGGAGGTACTGGCTGCCAATGTGAACGGGGAGGTCTGGGACCTAAGCCGTCCGATAGAGGAGGACTCTGCCGTGAAACTTTTAAAATGGGATGACGAAGAGGGTAAGCATGCTTTCTGGCATTCCAGTGCTCACCTGATGGCAGAAGCCCTGCAGGAACTTTATCCGGGTATTAAATTCGGTATGGGTCCGGCTATTGAGAATGGATTCTATTACGATGTGGACCCGGGCGAAGGTGTTACTATTAAGGAAGGCGATTTCCCGGCTATCGAAGCCAAAATGCAGGAGTTGGTGGCGCGTAAGGAAGCGATCTGCCGCCAGAGCATTTCCAAGGAAGATGCACTTACTCTGTTTGGTGAGAGGGGGGAAGTATATAAAACAGAATTGATCAGTGAGTTGGAAGACGGCCATATTACTACTTATTCGCAGGGTGGGTTTACCGACCTGTGCCGTGGGCCGCACCTTCCGAATACATCTTATATAAAGGCTGTTAAGGTGTTGAGCGTAGCCGGTGCTTACTGGCGGGGTGATGAGAAAAGAAAACAGCTGGTACGTTTGTATGGGATTACTTTCCCGAAAAAGAAGATGCTGGATGAATATCTGGTTCTGCTGGAAGAGGCCAAAAAACGTGACCACCGTAAGATCGGTAAAGAGCTGGAATTGTTTACATTCTCGCAATCTGTGGGAGCCGGATTACCCCTGTGGCTACCCCGTGGTACCCAATTGCGGATGAGACTGGAAGAGTTTCTGAAACGTATCCAGAAGAAGTATGGTTACCAGCAGGTGATAACACCGCATATCGGGGCCAAACAATTGTATGTAACTTCCGGGCACTATGAGAAGTACGGAAAGGATTCGTTCCAGCCAATCCATACACCACAGGAAGGGGAGGAATTTCTGTTAAAACCGATGAACTGTCCTCACCACTGTGAGATATTCAAGGCATTTCCACGTTCGTATAAAGACCTGCCACTCCGTTTTGCTGAGTTTGGTACGGTATACCGGTATGAACAAAGTGGCGAGTTACACGGTTTAACGCGTGTACGCGGTTTTACACAGGATGATGCCCACCTGTTTTGCCGTCCGGACCAGTTGAAAGATGAGTTCCTGAAAGTAATGGATATTATTTTTATTATTTTTGAGGCACTTGATTTTGAGAATTTCGAAGCACAGATTTCGCTGCGTGACCCTGAGAACAGGGAAAAATATATCGGTTCGGATGAAAATTGGGATAAAGCGGAACAGGCAATTATCGAAGCCTGCCAGGAAAAAGGATTAAAAGCGCGCATTGAATTAGGTGAAGCTGCTTTCTATGGTCCTAAACTGGACTTTATGGTGAAAGATGCGCTGGGCCGCCGCTGGCAGTTGGGAACAATCCAGGTGGATTATAACCTGCCGGAACGATTCGATCTTGAATATACCGGCGATGATAATAAAAAGCACCGTCCTGTTATGATACACCGCGCGCCATTCGGTTCGATGGAACGCTTTGTCGCAGTGCTGATTGAGCATACCGCAGGTAAATTCCCGTTGTGGCTTACGCCTGACCAGGTTTCTATTATGCCTATCAGTGAGAAGTATAACGATTATGCCTGGCAGATTGCCCGTGAACTGGAGGAGCAGGATATCCGCGTAATTGTGGATGACCGGAACGAAAAGATCGGGCGTAAAATACGTGATAATGAGTTGAAACGTATCCCTTATATGCTGATTGTTGGAGAGAAAGAGGCGGAAAATAATGAAGTTTCTGTAAGAAAACAGGGTGAAGGTGATAAAGGTTCGATGAAAATTGCTACATTTGCAGCGCTTTTAAATGATGAAGTCGAGGAAATGATGAATCGTTGGCGGAATAAACAGAAAAATTAATTAAAAAAACGAGGAGAATAAATCTTTTTAATGAAGAAAGACAACCTAAAAGACCAGTACAGAATCAATGACCGCATCCGTGTGCGTGAGGTTCGTTTAGTTGGTGATGATGTAGAGCCGGGTGTATATTCAACCCAGGAAGCTTTACGGATAGCTGAAAGCCAGGGGTTAGACCTGGTAGAGATTTCACCGAATGCTGCTCCCCCCGTTTGTAGAGTAACCGATTTTCAGAAATTCCTCTATCAACAGAGAAAGCGTCAGAAAGAACAGAAAGCAAAGTCTGTAAAAGTGGTGGTGAAAGAGATCTGGTTCGGGCCTCAAACAGACGACCACGATTATAACTTTAAGTTGAAGCATGCCAAAGGATTCCTTGAAGAAGGTGCAAAAGTGAAAGCTTATGTATTCTTTAAAGGACGTTCTATCCTGTTCAAGGAGCAGGGAGAGGTATTGTTGCTTCGCTTTGCCAATGATCTGGAAGATTACGGAAAGGTAGAACAGTTACCGGTTTTGGAAGGTAAACGAATGATTATCATGCTTTCTCCCAAGAAAGCTCCTACGGCTGCTGCGAAACCACAACCCGTTAAAAAAATTGTCCTGCCTCCGAAACCTAAGACAGAGCAGGAAGCGGAAAAAACGGAAGAACAATAAAAATCGCGTGCAGAAGCACGATGATATATTTAATAATTAAAAACAAATTTGGAAAATGCCTAAGATGAAGACTAATTCCGGTGCCAAAAAGAGGTTCGCCCTTACCGGAACAGGTAAAATCAAGAGAAAACATGCTTTTAAAAGTCACATTCTGACAAAGAAAACTAAAAAGCAGAAAAGAAACCTGACACATACAGGTACTGTGAATGCTGTAGACGTGAACAACGTAAAACAGATGCTTTGTTTGAAGTAATCGATTAAAAGTAACGAGTTTTTTTAGATTTTTATTAACCGAATGTATTTAGCACATAAAGATCACTTGTAAAGAGTGGCGCTAACATTCAAAAACAGATTAGAATTATGCCGAGATCAGTAAATCATGTTGCTTCAAGAGCAAAAAGAAAACGGATTTTAAAATTAACGAGAGGTTACTACGGAGCTCGTAAAAATGTATGGACAGTAGCAAAGAATACCTGGGAAAAAGGTTTGACTTATGCTTTCCGTGACCGTCGTAACAAAAAACGTAACTTCCGCGCCTTGTGGATTCAGCGTATCAACGCTGCTGCACGTCTGGAAGGTATGTCTTATTCACGCCTGATGGGCGCTTTGCACAAAAACGGTATCGAAATCAACCGTAAAGTGTTGGCCGACCTGGCAGTGAATCATCCTGAAGCTTTCAAAGCGATCGTAGCGAAAGTAAAATAAGAAGGACGATATAAGATATAAAAGAGGTTATTTCCGAAAGGGAGTAGCCTTTTTTTATTTATTTTAGGTATTTATAGGCACAGATTTAAATCTGCGCCAGTGACGAACCCGGCGATGAAGCAATAAATACTCTTATATTTTTATATAGTGTTTTTGTTCCATGAAGCGGAAGAACATGTATAGGGTGTATTCTATATCGATTCCGTAGTTAGTTTGAGGATCATAATCGATTGCTGATTCATAAATCGTGCTGTTGTAAACAAGTGGATTTTTACAGCGTGTATTCCAATTAATCACAGATTGCCTGTTTTTCTCTTTCAGCATGTTTTCGGAATAGAATTCTTTAGAGGGTTGTGAGCAAAGAAAAGTTGTAAATCCGGTATCCGGTACGGTTGCTTCGTAGGTTGTTTTTTCTCTTTTGGTGGTTATTGAAATGATGGAGGGATAATGAGTGCCGTCTCCCCAGTAATTGGTAGGAGTCATTTTATAAACTTCTATTTTTTCGATATCTTCTGGTTTTAATCCCAGAAAAATACCGGATATGTTACCTTTTCTTTGTTCTGTATCTACATAGGCTTCTTTGTCGATCCTTATTATTATATTTCCACGGGGATAAGATTTATAAAAAGAGTTTCTTTGTAGTACAATATTATGAACCGGCCTTTTTGTTTTTATTGTTTGGGGGGTGATGTCCTTTAAATAAATATTCAATACTATCTTTGTTAGTAGCCGGTATTTCATATGCGCCCGATTCATCGGTCAATACCCATTTTCCTGTTGTTTTGTTCCTGATGAGTGTTCCATAGGCAGGCGTATTGTTTTGATATCCATCTGCGAGTTGTACTATTCCTTTTATTGATTTTACGGGCTTGGTTTTAACTATGATTGTGCCATAGATAGTAGCTATAGAATGTATCCAGGGGATATCGGGAACTTTTTCATGTGTTACGGATATAGATTCTATGAGTGTACTGTCAATTTGAAAGAACTCCTTCTTACTGATTGTATCTCCATTTACAACATATGTTATTCGTTTATTTTCTCTGTTTTGTGAAAAAACAGTCAGATAGCCACACAGTATAATAACAGATAGTATGATTTTATTTCTCATTGCAGATGGATTTCTATTCATACCATATCGTTTTAACTAATTCATTCAATCTCTAATTTCTTTCAATAGGACATCCAAAGATAATAAAGGTTTACCTAACTTTTTTACTTTTTTTGTATTTAGCACGCCGATGACACTTTTTCCTCTTTTTTTAGCAATTCAGGTGTTTCTGGAGCGGGGATGATCTCTTCCATCCATTTGGTTCCGATTCTTCCATCGGGGTACTGGATCAGTTCGTGGATATTTAATGTGCCACCCCAGTTTACGAGTGTTACCCATCCCGCTATAAGGAAACGTCCATCGCTGATCTCTGTAATAGCCGGAACTCACATTCCGTTGTAGGGATCAATACCCTCTTTTACGACATCCTGGTAATCTGTTTCTTCTGCTTTCTTTGACCAGAAACGGGTAAATCCCCCTATAACATAATCATAGTTGATCCAACGGAAAAAGAATGTACAATCGCCTTCTACAGGAAAGTCCGGATTGATACAGTACCATCCGCCATCTACATCTTCTGATCCCCATGTTCCCCGGGCACCATAATTGGCCAGCAACGGCGTTGGCTTCTACCGGTAGTTGTAAAGCCAGGGTGAAGCATATAACTCCAGTTTTATTTGCTTTTCCTAAGCAAAAATCATTATACAAAATGTTTCAAGAATGAGGATTCCGAAAAAGGCTAACGTTCTTTTCATGAGAATGAAATGTTATCTATTATGTAAATGTATGGTTATTATATTACATATCTTTTTTATAATAGCATGCTTGAACCTATATTTGATAAATACATTGTATATAAAGATGGAAAAAGAATTGGGTTTTATTTAAGTTTCAGAAAAAATTCAATTTGTATTGTATAGGGGTTTTCCTATGGATTAGTTTGGCTCTGTCTGCCCATATTTCGGAAAGTTGTCTTTTTTCAAAAAAAATACTTTACCCAGAGAAGTATCTCTTTTTCCAGCTCTTCGGAGTCATCCCGGTTTATTGTTTTTTCAAAATAGGTTTCCCTCTCATAAATAACTTTTTCGAATCCCAGATCCTGTATTATTTTTTCTTTAAGGTAGTAAACATAGGATGTATTTTTATTTTGTTTATACGGTTTTTCAAAGATAAATTCATTTTTTAATTATTCGGATGCTTTAAAGTTAAAATTTGTCTAACTGTCTCGTTCTCTATTAAATAGGATCTTGTAGCAGAGGCTGGCTAACGAAAACCTACAATTCGTGGGGATTTTTAACGTCAAAAGGTTTGGTATTTTAAAAGCTATTACTATATTTGTGATAGAAAGATGAGTGAGCCGCACTTGTTCGATTGGGAAACTCATCATATTTTTTAAATTCCGAGACAAGCTCTCATCGTCAATGGCGGGCCGCGCCCTTCGGGGTATGCATCGCACGGCGGATTACAAAGATGGTGAAGCACTCAAATCCTGTCATACGGAGTTTGTTCATATCTACGGTGCGGCTTTCTTTCAATATAAGGGAGAAACTTCGAAAGAGGTTTCTCCTTTTTGTTTTAATACTATCTATCTTGAATTTCTAAGTATTGTGTAAATATTTTTTACACTACTGTCTAATTATTGGACACTTTGGGCTGGTCTGGATGATTGTAACTGATTGGTTACTAAAAGATTTATTTGTATGGCATAGAATTTGATTTGTAGAGAGAAAATAATAAACCATTGAATTATGAACAACTTACTTAATCTAAGATCGTTTTTTAAGTTTTTGAGTAAAAATAAATCTTATACGCTCATTGATATTTTTGGTCTTTCTATTTCTCTGATGTTTGTGATTCTGATAGCTACTTATACTGTGCAGGAGTTGTCTACAGACAATTTTCAGAAGAATTCGGATACGATTTATGCGTTGGCTTCCGAAAAGACTTTTGGTACAGCATACAGGTTGGCCGACCGGTTGATTGAACGTTATCCGGAGATTGATAAAACCTGTGTTATTTCTACTCATATTGCTTCTGTTGCCGTTACTTATGGTGATAGGCAGATCAATACGGAATTGTTACTGGCAGATAGTACTTTTTTTCAGCTGTTTAGTTTTGAATTAGTACAGGGCGACCGGCAGCGTGTGCTGGAGGCCAGAACGAATGCTGTTATATCCGAATCGTTTGCAAGAAAGGCTTTTCCGGACAGAGACCCGATAGGGCAGGTGGTTAAGTTGCAGGATGATTTGAGTGTTACTATTACCGGGGTAATGAAGGATATTAAAAATTCTATCGTTCCCGGCCGGGATATGTTGATCCGGATGGATAATGTGAAGTATTTCAATCCCGGTATGGACAGCAATGAGTATAATAATGCCGGTAGTGCAGTTGTGTTTTTACAGGTTAAACCGGGTGCTGATATTCATTTGCGCGAACAGGAAGTTGCTGATTATTTCCGGGAAATCTTCTGGATTTATCAACGGGGTATTAGTGAAGAGGTACATTTTGTTCCTTTAAAGGATATTTATTTTTCTCCTATTGATACATATGAGTTGATAAATAAAGGGGATTGGAAATTTGTAATGATCCTGATGTCTGTAGGCATTGTAATTCTGATTTTTGCCATTATTAATTATATTAATCTGACGGTTGCACAAACCGGTTTCCGGGCTAAAGAGATGGCTACCCGCCGTTTGCTGGGTTCTTCCCGCTGGGAATTGTTTGCCCGTTTGATGCTGGAGTCTACTTTTCTGACGTTTGTTTCTTTTCTGCTCGGCTTGTTTCTGGCTTTTCTGTTTGTTCCTTATGCGAACGATCTGCTGGAGACTAAACTGGATTTGCCTGACATGATTACTCCGGTTGTAACTGGTGTTTCGTTTTTATTGATCCTGTTAATTGGTTTTCTGTCCGGATTGTTACCGGCTGTTATTATTTCGAATGCTAAACCGGTAGATGTGGTAAAAGGTAGTTTCCGGCAGAAGACTAAAATGGTGTTCAGTAAGTTTTTTATTACTTTCCAGAATGTAATTACTATTACGCTGATTGCTGTTTCTATTACCATGGTTGCTCAAATTAATCACCTGATTCATGCTCCATTGGGTTATGATCCAATTAATATATTGAATATAGGTGCTTTTAATCTGAATAAAGATCAATGTATTTCATTTGCGGATGAATTAAAGCAGTTGGCATGTGTAAAAAATGTTTCACTGGCTGAAGGTAGTCCTTTTGACGGTGGAAATAATAATACAATCGTTTATGAGGATCGTAATCTTAGTTTGCAGTTTCTGATGGGTGATTCAGAATATATGGATATGCTGGGTATAAAGGTATTGAGTGAGAATAACCTGGCTACTAATGATGGTTATTATCTGACGGAGCAGGCACTGCGTGAATTTAATATATCTGCAGATACTCCTTCTATAACGGTTTCTGAATGGTGGACAATACCTGTGGCAGGTGTGGTTAATGATCTTTATATAGGGAATGTTACGAACTATTTGCGCCCGATGTTGATACAAATAAAGAAGGCGGAAGATTTTCCGTATGGTGTCTGGAATATTTTAATTGAGGTGCAGGGAGATCACCGGGTGGCTTTTGAGCAGATAAAGGAGTTGTATGAAGCCCGTTTTTATGTGGATTTTCCCGGCGAGTATATGGATGCTATGCTGCGCGAATCATTTGCAGCCGAACGGCGTACTTCCCGTATTGTTATGGTGTTTACTTTTATCGCGATTCTGATTTCTTTACTGGGCTTGTATGCTATGTCTACTTATTTTATTCAGCAACGTGCCCGGGAGATTGCTGTACGAAAAGTGTTTGGTTCAACTAATCAGCAGATTTTATTGAAGTTGGTTTTTGCTTTCCTGAATTATGTGTTAATAGCCTTCTTAATATCTATCCCTATTATCTGGTATTTTATGAAGGAATGGTTGTCAGGATATAGTTACCGGATTCCTATGAATCCGCTTATATTTATGGCTGCCGGTTTGTTCTGTCTGACTGTTTCGTTTATTGCCGTATGCTATCAGAGTATGATGGCTGCCCATTCAAATCCGGTAGAGGGGGTAAAAAGTGAATAAAAGATCCGGTATCCCTATAAAATAGGTACCGGATTGTTAAACGGATTTGCGTTTATTAGGATTCATTTTTCTTACCGGATTTCTATTTTTAGTAAATAAAGGATTACAATGCATTGTTAAACAATGTGATAATGCCGGGAACGAAATGTTAAAATGTAAAATTAGCTGCAAAGAAGTTTCGATAATGTTAAAAATATGTTGTAAAATATATTTTTTTATTTGTGAGGAATGAAATATTGGCACATCTTTACATTCAAATAACCTAAACAATCTTTTTGTCTTAAAGACTAATACCTATTAAAACCTATAAAGAGGGCATTTGAGAAAATGCCCTCTTTATGCATATATATGTGAAATCTATTCATTTATCTCTTCCAGTTTTGATGTGATTTTTGATAAAGCTTCCGATAGTTCTTCTTCCGGAATGATTACATTAAAGTTTTCCCAGAATGAAGCGTCGTATACATGTTTGGTATTTGCGAATATGTTACTTTGAGGTAATGTTTCCCGTCGTGGGAACCGTTGTACATTTCCTGTATGGATGTCGCAGGTTACCATTTCGAACCAGGTGTGGATATGGCTGTTGAATAGTTGCCGTCTTTTCCGCACATTAAAGTGCAGGTCGCCGCGTATATGATTGATGTAATAGGTTCCATTCCAGTGTTTGTAAGAGATTGTATAGGTGATTTCTCTTGTTTTGATATGGATTCCCCTGCTTTTTCTTTCTACAAAAAGATTGGTTGCTTTATCTACATATAAAGGGTTTATCTGAAACCTGACCATTAAAAGGGCATTGTTTTCATGGTCCAGGTAAATCTCTCCCTGATAGAGGGGTATATGGTACTGTGGAGCTTGTGTAAATGAAATCACATTTGCCAGCCGCCCGTCAATCATTGTCAGGTCGCTATGGGTGTATATATAGGGATTCCCGGGATCATGAATCATCAGGAAGTCAGGAAGGTTTTTAACGAAATCAAGTTGCAGGCTGCTTTGAACGCCTGCTTTTATTTTAGTAATGACTGTGTCTTTTTCCGCGGTATTCCTGTAGTGGCGCATTTTGAGTAATTTCACCTGGTCGCCTCCGGATATATGGTAGGGCGCTTTATATACTTTAAAAACGCCCTCTGTAAGGTTGATGAGTTTTTTTCTGTTTTCGATGCCTTCCCGGTAGAATGTTGTCAGGTATGCCGGAGCTGTCGCGTTATTTAACTCCCGGTTTTCGAGCATTTCTTCAATTAGTTTTTTGGGGTTAACCAACCTTACTACAACTTCCTGTAGAGAAATTATTTTCGGTTCAAGTGTAAATGAATGAAATTCGTTAGCGACCGTTTGATTCTCAACCTCCAGAGATTCATATCCCAGATGGGAAAAACGGATAGAGGAGGAGAGAAGGGAGTCGGGTATCTGTAGCCGGAAGCTGCCGTCCATATTGGTAATGGTTCCGGTAGAGGTTCCTGTTATTCCGATTGCAACAAAAGGAATGGGTGCATAAGTATACGGGTCGGTTACTTTTCCCTCGATAGTAAACCAGGTTATTTCCGGTTTTATTTCCGGGATATGCTGTTCCGGTAAACTGATGAGAATATGATTTCCTACAATTTGGAGCTCAAGTTGTTGATTTCCTGTTATATGTTGTATGGCTTTCCGTAGGGTATATTCGCCGGCCGGGATAGTAAGAATCTGTTCATCGTTAAATATATGGCTGTCATAAATGAAAAGGAAACCGGTTTCTTCTGTTATTTTTTCAAGCATAGTGTACCGGCTGGCCTGCATGCCGGGTAGTTTTACCCTGCTATCCAAACCGTCATCAATTGTAAAAGCGGAGAAAAGGGATACTATTCCTAAAAGGAGTCCGGCTATTACAAAACGGATACAATATGAAGAAGGTGTGTGTTTCATGGTATTTATTTCATCAGTCCGAAATATATAGCATGTTATCTTCTTTGGTATAGCTTACACCTAATCCTTTGGATAGTACCAAGGCTATCTCTTCCGGAGTTTGTCCGGCAAAACTTACAGTTAGCCGTTGCAGTTGCAAAGAAGGATGAATAGCCAGATAGCTTTCTTCAGTGCTTTTATTTATTACCTGTATGATATTACCAACCGGTTCATCTTTAAACCGGATCAACCGTGTCATATGATCCAGTATCTCTTTTTCGTCCGAATGTGTATAGATCCACTTTCCACCGGCAGAGAGGGTGATAGCATCGCCGCTCCTTACATAGACATCTCCCGGGAATTGTTTGAGTTTTACTTTAACTTCCCCTTCCAGCACAGATAAACTGAATTCTTTCTTTCCGTGGCTTTTTACTTCAAATGTAGTGCCTATTACTTCGATTTCAGTCTGTTGGGTGCGGATGATGAAAGGCCGGTTTTTGTTACCGGTTACGTCAAACAGTGCATTTCCATTTAATGTTACAATTCTTTCTCCGGGTGCAAAATGTTCCGGATAGGTCAATTCTGTATCGTCTGAAAGATAAATAATACTGCCGTCTTCCAGGGTTTTCACCCAGGTACCGGCTCCTTTTTCATTCCGTATGGTGAGCAAAGGAATGGTCTCGCTCCGGTCTGTGGAGGGGAGTATAAAAAGGAGGGTTATACTACATCCGGCCAGTAATATAGCTGCTGCCCAATACCACGGTTTTATGCGGAAGGAGGGCCGGGAAGAAACATCTTTTTCTTCTACTAGGCCTTCGTTTTGTAAACGCGTATAGAGCGAATTCCAGGCTGTTTCTGTTTCAATTGTATACTTTCTTTTTGAGTTCATTTTGTACGGGTGTAAACTTCCACCTCTTTTCGTAATGTTTGCAGAGCTTTGGTCATTTCGGCTTCGACGGTTTTAACGGATAGGTTCATGGCTGATGCAATTTCGGCATACTTTAATCCATCTTCCCTGTGCATACGGAATATTTGCATGCGGCGGCCGGGTAGTTGTTGTAATGTACGGTCGATCAGCTTTTCCAGTTCATGATATTCCAGTTCTTCCTGTGGGGTGGCTGTAGGTTCAGGCTTTACTTTGCCTGAAAGAACCGCCTCCCGGTGCCTCCTCCTTACTTCTATGTGTTCACAATATTGTAAAGACCGGTTTTTAACAGCACCATACAGGTAACTTTTGGCTGAATGGAACAGGGTTAATCTTTCTCTCTCTTTCCAGAATATATAAAAAATATCCTGTACGATTTCTTCAGATACATCCTGCCGTCCGGTAATATTTACTGCATAGAGGCAAAGAGGGGTATAATAGCTTTTGAATAATGATTCAAAGGCTTTAATATCACCCTCCTTTATCTTTTTTATTAACAGTAGCTCATTTAGCATATACCAGACTCTAACCGTTTACTCTATCAAATATACGAAAATAATATGGAAAATTATTTATTTAAAATGTTGCTTTATCCTTTTAATTCCTCTTTTGTTTCCTTAGTTTATTTACTGCCGATTCGAGTGATTCGGTAGGTTCTATGATGTTATAGGCACCCCAGAAATCATGGTCGGCAAAATCGCTTACTTTATCGGAGAAAGAGTGAGTGGGTTTGAATGCTTCTCTGGCCGGGATTGCGCCTGATCTTTCTTCCCGGCTGTCTGTTACAACCATTTCAGAAAGGATGGTGTAATTGGTTGAGAATAACCGCTTTTTCCAGTCGCATTTGAATCGTACCTGGTTGCGTATATAACTAAGATATGTACGGTCGCCCTTTTGAGTGTAGGTAACTATAAAGGAGACTTCCTGTGGTTTGAATCTTAATCCGAAAGGTTTTTTTCTCAATATAGCTTCTGTTGCTTTATTGGCATCATCCATATTGAGGTTGAATTCGGCACGGCTGAAAGCGAGTGTTTCTTTATCAATGTATAATAAACCGTAGTAGAGTGCAAAAGGCAATACCATTTGTGGAGTGAAACTGATCACGTATTGCGGCCGGTTATCAATCATTACCGATTCTTCCATGCGAAAAGCGTAGTAGGGTAAGATTTCTTTATCAAGTAAGAGGTCGGGGTTTTTTACAACATCCACATATATAGATAATGTTGGGCCTCCCAATAGTTTTACCATCAGGGTGTCGCTTTTTTTCTGGCTTAACAGGGAGCGTCCTTTGAATATCTGTACTCTGTCTTTGGATGCATTTTCATCGTAAGGAGTTTTGTAGATATCAATAATTGCTTCGGATACATTGATGTAATTTTTTCCTTTCTGTGCCGTTTCGCGATAGAAGCCGGTTAGCATATTGTGTTTGTCGCTGTAATTCACAGCAATTTTGTTCATCGCTTCTTCTACCAGGAAACGGGGGTCCCGGGCTCTTACTACAATTTCACCCAGCAGGTTCTGAATGGGTACCAGGAAAATATCTTTCAGATCTATGTCGTCTTCCTGTACATCGATAACGGTATTTTTATAACCGATATGGGTTAGTTCGATTTTTTCGGCAAGTAAGGTTTTTCTGACCTTGATAGCAAATTCACCATCTGCGTTTGTAACGGTTCCCACGTTTGTTCCGGGCACTGCCACATTTACAAATTCAAGTTTTCTTTTCGTCTTCGCATCCTTAACCACCCCACTGATTGTGATATAGTCGGGTACCTCTTCCGCATGCAGGGGATTCAGGTTCAGGTAGGATATTATAGTAATCGTAAACAGGAATCCCATCCATTTTGTAATTGAAGTTTTCATATTGAGTCGATTTAAATTGTTTATATTTCTGCTTCTATATCTAAGATCGTTTACATCCTGAAAACCCTATCCTTTTTCAGGAAAAAATGAATACTTTTTGCCGGAAATGGGTTAAATGTCCGTTTGTGCCTAAACTAAAGGACACGCAGATTACGCAGAAAATGCAGATGAACGCAAATTCTTTATTCTTTTTCTGCGAAATTCTGCGCTATCTGTGTAATCTGCGTGCTCTATACTTTAAATGTATAAAAACAGAGGCCCGGTAGATTGAAAAACGCTGTTTTGACTGATTTTTGTTAGTTTCTGGTAGAAAATTGTTAGCCTTTGGTTTTAATCAGCCTTATATTTGTTTCATCTTAATTCATATACCTAAGATTGATGAAACAACTTTTTTGTATTGCTTTGGTGTTCTTTTTGATGAGTGGGTGTAAATCCGGAAAAGAAAGTCTTTCTGCTCCGGAGGTTGTTACTTATTCGAATCCGGTAGTAGCACGTAGTTTACCGGATCCTACTGTGATCCGTGCAAAAGATGGTAATTTTTACCTGTATGCGACTGAAGATACCCGGAATGTGCCTATTTTGCGTTCGAAGAATCTGGTGGACTGGACTGATATAGGTACTGCTTTTACGAACGAAACCCGCCCTGATTTTGAACCCAAAGGAGGTATCTGGGCACCGGATATAGAATATATAGATGGAAAATACATTCTTTTTTATTCGATGTCGGTCTGGGGAGGTGAATGGACCTGTGGAGTCGGTATGGCAAGTGCGAATAAACCGGAAGGTCCTTTTACAGACCATGGAAAGATATTCCGTAGTAACGAGATCAATATGCAAAATTCTATCGACCCGTTTTATATACGTGAAAATGGGAAAGATTATCTGTTTTGGGGAAGTTTCCGGGGTATTTATTATACGGAATTAAGCCGGGGAGAGGATGGCGTTACTTTCGTGGCAGGCGAGCCGGTATTGGTAGCCGGAACGGCATTTGAAGGTACTTACATATATAAACGCAACGGTTATTATTATATGTTTGCTTCGGTAGGAAGCTGTTGTGAAGGTGTAAATAGTACGTACCAGCTGGTTGTAGGACGTTCTGAAATTTATTAAACGGTTATGCAGACCGTTCCGGAACACCGATGCTAGAAAATGGTTATAATATAGTGGTCGGTAATAATGAACGTTTTGTAGGAAACGGCCATTGTTCGGAAATAGTACAGGATGATGCCGGACAGGATTGGATTTTTTATCATGGTGTAGATGTGAATCAACCCAAAGGCCGTGTTTTATTACTGGACCAGATAAAGTGGGATGAAGAAGGATGGCCGTATGTAGAGGGAGGAACACCTTCGTTAACCGCACCGGCACCGGAATTCAAATAAAATTATTTTTTAGTCTAAGGTAAAAAGACGATCGCCGGTAGAGTAGGGAGCTTTCCCGCTCTGCCGGCTTTTTTATTTATGTTGTTAAACATGTAAAAATTCTGCGTTTTCTGCAATAAAACATGTGCTCTTATTTGTTTTATTCCAGAAATGTGTTATAAAATTTGGCATATTTGAAATAAAATCCCTATCTTTGTCACCGTTTTGAGATAAGAAATGGATGCCTAAGCGAAGGATTCTTCTTATTTTCCCGAAAATCGGGAGTCGGATTTCTACATGGAACTTACTATTTGCGATAAATACAATTCCACTTTTTAGATCCGATTAAGTTTAACATAAAAATTTAAGTATGAAAGTAAAAGCTTGCGTTCTCGTAGTCTCGGCTGCTATCATTACGATGTCTGCCGGAACGAAAGAATCAAAATCATACGAAGGGGTTAACCCGGGTGATTTTGCACCGAGAGTAAAGTCTTTAGGAAATGAAGAAGATCTGAATTTCCAAAATCGTTCGGAACGTTATACGTTATTGAATTTCTGGGCGGCTTATGATGCCGAATCAAGAGCAAGAAATGTACAACTGGCGAACGAGATCAACAAGTGTTATACCGGTAAAATTGATGTGTTGTCGATCTCGATGGATGAAAATGCTGTAATCTTCCAGGAAACAGTCCGGATTGATGGACTGGATGCTTCGACACAGTTACACGGTGCACTTACAAACCAGTCGGAATTATACAGGAAATACAAACTGGATAACGGTTTCGGAAGTTTCCTGATCAATGACAAAGGTGTAATTGTGGCAAAAGATCTTACACCGGACAAACTGGCGAAAGTTATGAGTTTAAATTAATCAGTACGATTATCTTGCAAAAAGGGTGAACCTGTTATCAGGCTCACCCTTTTTTTATGAAATAATTTTTATTTATAACTATCCGGTGTAAAGGTAAACATATGGAAGGGATTACCGTTTTTGTCGTGGTAGTTGTATTCCATTGTTACATCGTTATCCCGGAACTCTTTGAGATCGTTTTCCGTGCGGACAGCATTTAGTATATACTCTTCCATTTGTGAAATAACCATATTTCTGGTTTCCTCATTAAGAGCTTCCAGATCTTCTATGGATAGATTGACCAACGTATAATTATACCGGAATATTTTTCCGGGAAATACTTCTGTATTATCGAGCCGGGTATCGTCGTCTACCATAACCGGGCAGGCTTTATTAAATAATTTAGAGGCAACCTGCAGTTTCTTGTCGTAATTGCCTGCACATCCGCTCAACAGAACGATTAATGTAACGATTCCCATTATCCGGGGGGAGTCCGGCTTTTTTTAATAAATTGTTCATACGATTAGTTTTATGATATCAAAGATAACTGTTTTTTTAATTTTTCAATAAACATCTTTATACCATGCCAGTTGTGTATAGGCTTCATTTATTCCCTGCAGATGTTCTTTCATAATATAGGTAGTTAGTCCGCAATGCTTTTCTATTACAAAGGGGTAATAACTACTACTCATTCCGGAGAAGAACCCGGGGGTTGCATTGGCATAGATTACGCAGTTCTCTATTAATGTATTAAATGTTTCCTGTTGTTGCGGAGCGATCCGGTACGAAAAATACTCCTGAAAGTCGTAAAACAGGTTCTCTTTTTTTCTGTCAAATATCTGTAAAGTGTTGTAATTCCCGGTAAAATCCCGGTCCATATTATTATTCAACCATTGAGCCAGGGTATTCAAACCACTTGTCTGTATGATGCTTAATGTTCCCGACCGGTAAGCATCTGTTTGTGAGTTTACCCACTCAAACGCGTTTTCCGCAAAAGAGATCAAACCGGCTTCGGGTAGGAAAAGGTAATCTATACTTTGCGGATAAATATACCGGAAACCGGGAGAAACTATTTCGGCTGCCGAAGCCAGAATATAGTCTGTCTTATTTCTTAATTCGTATACTACCTCTATCCCGGCCATGTGGCAGGCTTCGAATATAATAAAATCAAACAGGTTGTCAGGGATAGCCTCGGCAAATTCTGCCAGATCCATTTCATCGGTTCCGTCGCGGCCGATAGTCCGGGTCTGCTCGTACACCTTTTCCGGCAGCCAGCCTGTTGCATGCGAAAAGAAAATCATCCCGTACGATTCGGACGGATAGGCTGTTCTGACATCCTGAATAACCCGGCCGAAAATGGCCGGATCTGCCGAATTCTCTTCTCCATAGGAAGCAATTTCCCGTATGCTGTTTTTTCCGTTTTCCGTAATTGTTTCGTACAGGTGGGCACCTTCTCCCTGTTTATCCTGGTAGAAGACCAGATTGCCCCCTTTTCCACTCCAGCCTTGCAAAATATACTCTATCTTTTCTTCAATTGTAGTACTCAGGTTATTATCCCGGCCTATGTACACCAGTAAAGTACGGTTTGTATCCGGGTCTTCCGGTTCAATATCTGTGTGATGTTTATCTTCACATGCCGTGAGAAACACCAACACTATCAAAAAATAAAGTATATATATTTATGCATACGGATGTTTTTTATCCTAATAAAACTATCCGGTAAAAAAAAGGTTCAGCAGAAGGTTCAGATATATTAAGAATTGATTTACATTTGAAGTTTAAATAAAGCGAAATGAACAGATCGGATATATTAGAGAGGATAAAACAAAATGTAGAGCGGCTTACATTGGCAGAGGCGGAAGAGTATAAGTATATACCCCTGCACACAAAACCTTCGCCTTCTGTAAAAGCGGTACGGCAGATTATGTGTTTGTTGCGTAAGATCATCTTTCCCGGTTTCTTTGGTTCGGAGCAGGAAGCCCAGGCAGGTTCCATACAATATTATACAGGGGTATATGTAGAGAATCTGTTTGACCTGTTACAGGAACAGATAGACAATAGCCTCTGTTTTGAAAACGAGAACCCCTGTGATATTTATGAAATGTCGTCCGGGCTGGCAATTAGCTTTATAGACCAGTTGCCGGAATTGAAACGGTTACTGGCAACAGATGTAAAGGCTATGGTAGATGGCGACCCGGCTGCAAAGAGCCATAGTGAGGTAATATTCTGCTATCCTTCTATTATTGCTTGTTACATCAGCGTACAGCCCATATTCTTTACAAGGAGGAATACCTGTCCTGCCACGTATTATTACCGAGATAGCACATTCAGAGACAGGGATCGACATACATCCCGGTGCCCGTATTGGCGAATATTTTAGTATTGATCACGGAACGGGTATAGTGATAGGGGGTACATCCATTATCGGAAAACATGTACGCCTTTACCAGGGGGTAACACTGGGTGCCCGCAATTTCTCGTATGATGAGGATGGATTACCGCTGGATATTCCGCGTCATCCTATCATCGAAGATCATGTTACTATCTATTCCAATACTTCTGTATTAGGACGTATTACTATCGGTGAAGGTTCTGTTATCGGAGGAAACATCTGGCTTACTCACGATGTTCCGCCATTCTCGAAAATATCGCAACGCAGGGCTATTGAAGATCAGTGACTTTTTTGAACTAACAAACTAACTATATGATCGAAGATTATCCGCTGGGGGTGGAAATAAACTATCTGCCGGTTGTAAATTTTGCGATACAACAAAACAATATATCTTTCATACGGCAGCTGGCTTTACAAAATAATACCGGCTGGTCACTCCGGAACGTACAGGTAACGTTTTCGGCTATCCCTGCTTTTTTACAGGCTGACCCTTATGAAACAGAACTAATCCGTCCCGGTGGGAAAATACGTATAGAAGATACTCTGTTAAGATTAGAACCGCAATTCCTGTTAAATAACAATAGTCCGCAGTACGGGCTTCTTCATGTGTTGGTAACCGGCAACGGAGAGGTTTTGTATGAGGAATCCTATCAGGTAAATATCCAACCTTATAACTACTGGAACGGGGGAGAGGTATTGCCTGAAATACTGGCTGCTTTCGTTACTCCCGGTCGTCCGGTCCTGCAAACTATTTTACAGAAAGCTTCTGCTCTGTTAAAAGAACGGACGGGAAGCGATTCGCTTAATGACTACCAGAGCCGGGATACAGAACGTGTAAAGAAACAGATGGGAGCTATCTTTGATACTCTTTTAGCGTACGAAACAGAGGTAGATTCTCTACCTGTGCGGTTTCCGGAGAAAGCAATCCCGGTCAGAATGGCGGATGAAATATTGTCCAACAAACAGGCCAATAGTTTTGAACTGGCTTTACTCTATGCTTCCTGTCTGGAAGCAGCCGGGCTTTATCCTGTGATGGTATTAAGCGAGGATACTGTTTTGTGCGGAAGCTGGCTGACGGAAGAAACTTTCCCGGATAGCGTAATAGATGATGTTGTATCTTTTTCCCAACGGACTACTTTGGGTGTTGACGAAATCCTTTTAATAGATGCGGCCTGTATAGGGCAAAGTATAAATTCCGGTTTTGAAATTGCGATAGAACAGGCTGCTTTACAACTGAAAGACGAAGACCGGTTTTATTATGCCCTGGATGTGCGGCGTGCCCGTCTGTCCGGAGTCAGTCCACTGCCGCGGCGGGTCAGGAAAGGGGAGGAGTGGTATGTTGACGAAAAGGAAGTGTCGTCTATCCCTCTCCCGGCACATACACTTCACGAACTGCTCCCGGTTAATTTACCGGACGAACCGGAAGATACGGTGTTGACTAAACAAATCATATGGGAAAGGAAATTGCTGGACCTTAGTTTGCGTAATAACCTGCTTAACCTGCGTATTACAAAAAATACCCTGCAATTGGTATCTATTAATCCCGCCTGTTTTGAGGATGCACTGGCAGACGGGAAAGAGTTCTGTATTCTCCCTGCAATGAACGGAGGGAATACTCCATGGACTATGCGTGAATTGCGCCATACGTTACAGAAAGACCGGAAACTGGCAGAGCAATTGCAAAATGAACTATCCTTGCATCAGCTCCGCTCTTATCTGCAGGAGGAAGAATTAAAAAAAGCCCTGTATCACCTGTACCGTGTATCCCGTGTCTCTATCGAGGAGAATGGAGCCAATACCCTGTATCTGGCCCTGGGGTTTATGAAATGGTACGAAACCGGAGTTAGTATAAAACCCCGGTATGCACCTATTTTATTGTTACCGGTAGAGATTATCCGCAAAACTTCTTCCGGAGGGTATGTAATCCGTTCGCGTGAAGAAGAGACATTATTGAATATCACTTTGCTGGAAATGCTACGGCAGAATTTCGGCATTATTGTAAGAGGGCTTGATCCGTTACCGGTAGATAATAGCGGAGTAAATGTAAAACAAATCTTTTCTATTATCCGGGAAAGTATCCGGGAACAAAAGAGATGGGATATTGAAGAAGAGGCTGTGTTGGGTATCTTTTCATTCAATAAGTTCATTATGTGGAACGATATCCATAGCAATGCTAAAAAGTTGGTGCGGAATGATTTGGTATTCAGTTTGATGAATGGAATGCTGGAATGGAACGCCATTGATATGGAGGCAGATGCTGCGGTATTGGACCGGAAACTGACTCCTGCCGATATTTTACTTCCCATTAGTGCGGACTCCTCTCAACTGGAAGCTATTTATGAAGCGGTGGAGGGGAAAAGCTTTATCCTGCATGGTCCTCCCGGTACCGGAAAATCGCAAACCATTACCAATGTTATTGCGAATGCCCTGTACCGTGGGAAACGGGTACTTTTTGTTGCTGAAAAGATGGCAGCCCTTTCGGTAGTACAATCCCGGTTGGCCGCTCTGGGGCTGGCTCCTTTTTGTCTGGGATTGCATTCCAATAAAACAAAGAAGAGTCTGGTAATGGAGCAGTTAAAGCGAGCTACTGAAGTAACACGTTACCGATCGCCGCAGGAATTTGCCGTAGAAGCGGAAAGATTGAATAAACTAAGGGGAGAGCTGAATGTTTACCTGGATGCTTTGCATACAGTCTATCCGTTTGGACTCTCTTTGTATGAAGCTATAACTTTATATCTGTCTGATGAAGAGGAAAAAGAGATTCCTTTCCCGGTTGATTTATTACCGGAAGCAACGCCGGAACTTGTAGGTGACTGGGAAGCAACGATAGAAGAACTGTCCGGTATAATAGCTGTATATGGGTATCCGCACAACCATCCCTTTACCGGTACCAAAATACCTCCCTATTCGCCGGCACTGAAAGATGAAATTGAGAATCTGTTACAGGAAACGATCTGTACAATAGAAGCAATCCGGGATAAGATAGACAATTTTAATACGCTGATTGAACGAGAAGGTACGGTTGATTCTAAAGAACGGCTTGATATACTGTTTGCTATGATCCGTATTCTTTTGCATATTCCGGAACTTACCTCCTCTTTATTGTTACATCCTTCGCCGGACTCTTTGCTCCGGGAATTCCGGGAAGTAATCGTGTTGGGTAAGGAACGTGATGGGCTGTTTAAAGAAATTACCTCTGCTTTCCTGCCGGAAGTACTCCGGCTCCCGGCTGCAAATTATTTGCAGGAGTGGAAACGGTATGAAGGAATGTGGTTGCTGCCACGGTTTTTCGGGCAACGAAAGATCGCACGGGAATTGAAGGACTATTTGAATCAGGGCCGTTTACGGGCGGAAGAGATTCCGGAGTATTTATCCCGGATCGTTCGTTTTCAGGAAAGAGAAAAGTTTGTGGGCAATATAGCGACGATCTGTTTTCCTGTTTTGGTAAATACGGCCGGAAAAACAGAGAGGATTGGGAGGGTATTGAGCAGATTATTACTGATACGGACGAGCTTCTTTCTCTTATTGTATCCTACAGCAAATACCTGCAGGAGGTAATATCCGTTAAAGAGGCGTTGGGGCGTAATCTTTTTGGCGGAATACACACTTTCAAACGTATGTATGGAGAATCTTTGCAGGAGTTAAATGCCCTGAATGAGAAACTGGAGGATTGTAACAATCGTTTATACCGGCTCCTTGCCATAGATAAGGTTACTTTGTACAAGGATATACCGCAGTGGATGGAGCATGCGCTAAAGCAATTGACTGTATGGAAAAATAATCCGGACCGGTTGAAAGACTGGTCGCAATGGAACCGGATAGAGGAACGCCTGTACGAATTACAAATAGAATTTGTTGCGGAAACCTATCTGAAAGAAGAGATACCGGTAACTTCTATGGTACAGATATTCCGTAAAAGTTTCAGGAAAGCTGTTATTCTGTATATCTTTTCACAACAGCCCGAACTGGAATCGTTTAACAGGGTATTGTTTGAAAAAGTAATAGATCGTTACCGGAATGTAACCTCGCGGTTTGAAACCTTATCCCGGCGTGAATTGTATGCCCGGCTTGCTTCGTCCCTTCCCTCTTTTACCCGGGAGGCTTCGCAGCATTCGGAAGTAGGCATATTACAGAAAAATATACGGAACAATGCCCGGGGGATGTCTATGCGGCGCTTGTTTGAGCTTATTCCTGCTTTGCTGGAGCGGCTTTGCCCCTGTATGCTGATGAGCCCTATTTCTGTAGCCCAATACATTGATCCCGGTGCGGAACCTTTTGACCTGGTGATTTTTGACGAGGCTTCGCAGATGCCTACCTATGAAGCAATCGGAGCTATGGCACGGGGAAAACATGTTGTAATAGTAGGCGATCCGAAACAGATGCCGCCTACCAGTTTCTTTTCGGTCAATACCGTTGATGAAGATAATATGGAAATGGAAGATCTGGAAAGTATTCTGGACGATTGTCTGGCTCTATCTGTTCCTTCCAAACATCTGTTGTGGCATTACCGGAGCCGGCACGAAAGCCTGATCGCCTTTAGTAATGCGGAGTATTATGAAAACAAATTGTTTACTTTCCCTTCTCCCGATAACCTGAAGTCGAAAGTAACCCTGGTTCCCGTTGCCGGATTCTATGATAAAGGAAAAAGCCGCCAGAACCGGCAGGAAGCATATGCGATTGTACAGGAAATTGTACGCAGGCTTTCGGATGAACAGTTATCCCGGCGCAGTATCGGGGTTGTAACTTTTAGCGTAGTGCAACAGGGATTGATAGAAGAAAGACTCAATACTGTTTTCGAATCCCGTCCCGATCTGGAAAAAATAGCTCTCGGGTCGGACGAACCGTTGTTTATCAAGAATCTGGAAAATGTACAGGGAGATGAACGGGATATTATCCTGTTCTCGGTTGGATACGGTCCGGATTCCAAAGGCAAAGTTAGTATGAACTTTGGGCCGCTCAACAGGCAGGGAGGGGAGCGCCGTCTGAATGTGGCGGTTTCGCGCGCCCGCTACGAAATGATCATCTTTTCAACTCTTCAACCGGAGATGATCGACCTGAACCGTACATCGGCAGTAGGAGTGGCAGGCCTGAAACGTTTTTTGGAATATGCTAAAAAAGGAACAGGCATACGGACCGCTGCAGAAACGGAAGAGGCAGACCATCTTTCGATAGGTGGGTTAGTAGCTGCCCGGTTAAGAGAGGCCGGATATATAGTACACACGGATATAGGTTGTTCCGGATATAAAATAGATATAGGTATAGTGGACCCTGACCATCCTTCTTCTTATCTGTTGGGTATATTATGTGATGGCGTGAATTACCGGAATACCAAAACCGCGCGCGACCGGGAGATTGTGCAAAACAATGTATTGCATGGATTGGGCTGGACTGTTTGCCGTGTCTGGACATTGGATTGGTTTGAGAACCGGGAGGCTGTAATGGAGCGGTTAATACAGGTGATTGACAAAACAAAAGCAGCTAAAAAACAGAAGAAAGAATCCATACACGCTATTGTGCCTGCCGGACCGCTTTTTAATCCGCAAGAGGTAGAAGTGGCAGAAGAGATAGAACCCGGAACGATACAGCAGGGAATGCGTATCTATACAGTTGCCAGACTGAATATCCCGAAAACATTTACGAAGGACTTCTTTGCCATGATCAACAGGGATTTAATTGTCCGCCATATCCGGCAAGTGATAGAAAGAGAAGCTCCTATCAGCCGTTCCTTATTATACAAACGGTTGATGCAGGCCTGGGGAGTGACTCGCCAGACGCAACGTTTTGAAACTTACCTGGAGGAACTCACCGGAGAGTGTGTGGTATATATTGTTTCCCATGAAAATATAGATTATCTGTGGCAGACACCGGAGCAATATAATACCTATGAAAACTATCGCCTGTCGTCAGACCGGGAAGCGGCCGACCTGCCTCCCGAAGAAGTAGCCAATGGGGTGCGATGGATACTATGTGAACAAATCAGTTTACCTATGCCCGATCTGGTACGGGTAACCGGCCAGTTATTTGGTTTCCCCCGCAGCGGACAAAATATTGATGCTGCCATGTTGCGCGGTATACAGGAAGCCCTACGCCGTAACTTCGTAAAATTCAGCGGTGAAAGAATAGTTATCAGAAAATAAGCCCATTCCGTTTCAACATACTTGTTGCCTTTTAACATAAATGTGTATTTTTGCAGATATGGAATCCAAAACGAATTTAACGTATAAAAGTGTCTGGCTCATTGCTTACCCTATTCTGATCAGTCTTTTGATGGAACAACTTATCGGAATGACTGATACGGCTTTTCTGGGACGTGTGGGAGAAATTGAATTGGGGGCATCCGCACTGGCAGGAGTTTACTATCTGGCTATCTTCATGCTGGGGTTCGGCTTTAGCCTGGGAGCACAGATATTAATCGCCCGGCGTAACGGGGAACAGGAGTACAAACAGATCGGACAGATATTTTATCAGGGAATTATTATTCTGTTGATACTGGCAGCCTGCATGTTTACATTATCCCGCATATTTTCAGCCCGCCTGTTAAGTAGTATTATTGAGTCCGAAGCGGTACGGGAATCTGCTCTGCAATATATCAACTGGCGTGTTTACGGATTCTTTTTCTCTTTTACAGGGGTGATGTTCCGTGCGTTTTTTATAGGTACAACGCAAACAAAGACACTGACTGCTAATTCGCTGGTCATGGTGTTTTCCAATGTTGTATTTAACTATATATTAATATTCGGGAAACTGGGTTTTCCGGCATTGGGCATTGCCGGTGCGGCTATCGGATCTTCCCTGGCCGAGTTAATGTCTGTTCTTTTCTTTATTATTTATACTGTCCGTAGGGTAGATATCCGTAAATACGGATTGGATATATTTCAGGGGTTACAGAAAAAAGTGATTAAACAGATTCTGAATGTGTCTCTATGGACGATGATACAAAACTTTATTTCTCTTTCTACCTGGTTCTTTTTCTTTATTGCTGTCGAACACCTGGGAGAACGTCCTCTGGCCATAACAAATATCATCCGGAGCATATCTTCTATACTTTTTACTGTTACTATAGCCTTTGCTTCTACCTGTGGTTCACTGGTGAGCAATTTTATCGGGGCAGGCGAAAGCTATAAAGTGGGCCAGGTTATTAAAATCTGCATTAAGATAAGTTATATAATATTGATTCCTTTGGGTATCCTGTTTTCTGTTTTTCCGGAAGCGGTAATCCGTATCTATACAAATAATTATGACCTGATAACGGCCTCTGTTCCTTCTTTGTGGGTAATGTGTACAGCTTATTTTTTCCTGATACCCGGTAATATTTTATTTCAATCCGTATCAGGAACAGGAAATATAAAGACTGCCTTTTTACTGGAAATTCTTACCATTATTATCTATGTTGCATATGTGGTATATATGATTTTCTACCGGAAAATAAACGTAGCCTTTTGCTGGACTACCGAACATGTATACGGGTTAACTATTATCATTGCCTGTTACTGGTATTTGAAAAAAGGAAACTGGCAAAATAAAAAGATATAACAAGGCAGGAATTATGCTCTCTACAAGCACTATTCGGGTTTTAGACAGTAAGAACCCTATCGTCAACCGCTGGGTTGACAAATGGTACTCCATGGGGTGACAGTCGGCACTCCGTGGGGTGACGATTAGCATCCCACGGGTTAACGATTCAATGCTTACTATCCGTAACTCCTGTTCTTATTGTTTGTATGTTTTCATGTGCCTTCTTAAAAAATAAAGGCTGCCTCTTTCGAAACAGCCTTGTCTATAATAAAAAGTAAGAATGTTAATTTCTTAACCGGAAATTAATATTGTCTTTCCAGAATCCAGGCATCCTGGAAGTTATTCGGACCATATTTTGCTTTGATAGCATTACGGCTTTCATAGGCATCCGCTTTGTCGTCGAAGCTGGTGATGATCACCCGTAGCATTCCCTGTTCGTTTTCGCCTAACACAGGATTGTATCCTTCGTTTTGCATACGTTCTTTCAGCGAATAAGCATTTGTGCGGTTCTGGAAACTACCGATTACTACACTGTAACGTTTCAGGTTGCTTGCATCTTCACCCTGTGCAGGTTTGATCTTTTCCTGACGGGTTACTTCACTGGTGGTACTTGGTTTCGAAACCGGAACGATCTCTACTACTACTTCTTCTTCCACTACTTCAACAGGCGCAGTTGTCTCTTTCTCTTTTGCCTGCTCGTATGCAGCCTTGTATGCACTCTGTTTGGGTTTACATGAGCCAAAAGCCAATATCATACAGGCACTTGCTCCTAATAACCAAATCTTGTTCATGTTAGTCAGTTCTAAAATTAATGTACAAAGATATAAATAATATTTACTACTTTCGCACAAGAAACATAATATATCATAACGTACATGAACAAATCTATCGGAACAATTATTATGGCAACATCCGTTTTATTGGGGGGCTGTACCTCAGAAAAAGAGAAGCCGGAAACTACCGCTCCATTAATTGGGCGTGCGGAAATTAATGTGCCTGACGGACGGATGAATCCCGAAGTGCTTTATAGTATGGCACGGGTAAGTGATGTGAAACTTTCGCCTGACGGCACGAAAGTCCTGTATGGGGTAACCTTTATCAGTATTGAGCAGAATAAAGGGAACCGCGAACTATTTGTGGTAAATACGGACGGTAGTAATAAAAAACAGATTACCCACACGCCATACAGCGAACAGAATGCGGTTTGGATTAATGGCGGTAAAGAGATTGCTTTTCTTTCGGGCGAAGAGGGTAGTTCACAGATCTGGATTATGGATGCCGAAGGAAACAACCGGCGCAGGGTGAGTAATCATGAAGGGGGGATTAATGGTTTTCTTTTCTCACCGGATGAATCCAAAGTGCTCTTTTATGCGGATATAAAATATAGCAAACGGGCTTCTGATTTGTATCCTGACCTCCCAAAAGCAACAGGCCGGGTGGTAGACGATCTGATGTATAAACACTGGGACGAATGGGTAGAAACGATCCCACATCCTTTTATTGCCTCTTTCGACGGAAAGACAGTAGGAGAAGGGCTGGATATTATGGCCGGTGAACCTTATGAATGCCCTATGAAACCATTTGGTGGAGTAGATGACTTTTCATGGAGTCCTGACGGAAGTAGACTGGCTTATACATGCCGGAAGAAAACCGGACTGGAATACAGTGTTTCCACCAATTCAGATATTTATATATACGATCTGGAAAAAAAATCGACTTACAACATCACGGAAGGAATGATGGGATACGATACGCATCCGCAGTTCTCGCCGGACGGAACTTATATCGCATGGCTTAGTCAGGAACGTGACGGATATGAAGCCGATAAAATGCGCCTATTCGTAGCTTCGGCATGGGGAGAGAAGAAGGGTGACCTGACTTCTGATTTTGATTATAATGTGGATGCCTTCCAATGGAGCGACGATAGTAAATCGATCTATGCAATCTCCTGCAAAGAAGCAGTTACCCATATCTGGGAGATCGGGTTAAGAAAGCAGATACGCCAGATCACTACCGGACAGTATGACTATGTTGATATGGATGCTGTAGGCGATAAAATGGTGGCTATCCGCCAGTCTATGGAATCACCTTCCGAAGTTTTTGCGATCAATACAACAACCGGCGAAGCAACTGAAATCAGTTTCGAGAATAAAGCCATTATGGACCAGATGAAGATAGGTAAATCTGTTCCCCGGTGGATTAAAACTACCGATGGAAAAGAGATGCTTACCTGGGTGATTTATCCACCGGATTTTGACCCAAACAAGAAATACCCGGCTCTTCTGTATTGCCAGGGTGGTCCGCAAAGTACAGTAAGCCAGTATTGGAGTTTCCGCTGGAACTTCCAGATCATGGCAGCAAACGATTATATTATTGTAGCTCCGAACCGTCGCGGACTTCCGGGATTCGGACAGGAATGGCTTGAACAGATCAGTGGTGATTACGGCGGTCAAAATATGAAGGATTATTTCTCGGCTATTGATGCCCTGTCTAAAGAACCTTATGTGGATGAGAATCGGTTAGGTGCCGTAGGTGCCAGCTATGGCGGATTCTCCGTATATTGGCTGGCCGGACATCATCAGAAACGTTTTAAAGCGTTTGTTGCACATGCCGGTATCTTTAATCTGGAACAGCAATATCTGGAAACCGAAGAGATGTGGTTTGCCAACTGGGATATGGGCGGCGCTTACTGGGATAAAAGTAATGCCGTTGCACAGAAAACCTTTGCCAATTCGCCTCACCTGTTCGTAGACAAATGGGATACCCCCATTTTGGTTACCCACGGCGAACTGGACTACCGTATTCTGGCTTCACAGGGAATGAGTGCCTTTAACGCAGCCAAATTGAAAGGCATCCCGGCAGAAATGCTTGTCTACCCGGACGAAAACCACTGGATAGCCCAACCCCAAAACGGAGTACTTTTCCAACGCGTATTCTTTAATTGGTTAGACAGATGGCTTAAGTAACAGGTAGGTATTTCACCTCTCTGCAAAATATTAAAAACATCCTACACACTTGCATAAAAAGCTGTAAGTGTGTAGGATTATTTTTTTGTGTTGAGTTCCAACGGAACTCAATCACTATTTCGATATAGTAAAAATTAGCAGGCACAGTTGGATATTTACAGTAGGGTTCGTACATTTGGAGGATATGTTTTTATCTCATGCCAATATGAAAAGTTATACAATCATAATGCAAACTTTGTTCCTGATCCTCTTTTTTAGTAATTGTAAATATAAAGAAAAGGAACAATCTGTATTAAAAGAAGATTTAATATCTGAAAATAATGATATTATAGATAGTGATTCATTCCAGATAGATAATGATTTATTCAATATAAAAATCAATAAAGAACCATCCTCTTTTTACTATCTCAATCCATTCTATTCCATCCAATATTTGGGTTCTGAAATAGATAGCATTCAATATAATAATATTGAAAAAGTGTATCAGGCGTTTCAAGATTCATTGATTATAAACGATAGTTTTTTCATAGTCTTTCTTTAGAACGTCGTATGTATATATCTCCTGATAAAAATTATTGTATTACTGCTAATAACAACCCGCATCCGATATATTGGGGTTATTTTGAAATTTATTTAATTGACAAATTAAATTCCGAAATTACTTACCAGGCTTCAATATGGTCAGATGAGCAATATGAGGATATTTTATGGGAGAATGGAAACATTTTTATTAAAACCATAGAAAATGCATATTATATCTTAAATGTAGATGAGGTCTTTGATAGATCATTGTCCCTTATAAAGGAAAATGAAACATTTCAAAAAGATAAAGAGTGGTATGATATATTTTATTTCTCCCCATTCGATGAATACTCTGGTGAAACTGGAAACTACTATATACACCTTAAAGGAAACGATAAATCAGTATTTGCTACAAGTTTCGGCCATAAAGAGATCAGTTTTGAATATAAAATAATGCCTTTTTATAATAACGGAATAGTTTATCTTATAAATGAAGAAGAACCTGAAATAGTCGCAAAAATGGTTAAAGTTGATAATCAATATTACATAGATAGTCCATATATTAAACTATATAC
>JAJQAZ010000142.1 GCA_021203545.1 Tannerellaceae bacterium
ATGTAGTTTTTTATATTAAAATGGTAAGTCAATATCTTTTTTTTTATATTATATCGTTTTTTTCGTTTTCAGGACAAACTTAGGGAATTTTCGTTACCCTCCAAACATAAACCATATAGATATATTTGATAGCCTTATAAACCAAATCTATTATTTCTCAATTCTGCCAAAATAAAAGCGCCAAAAAATAAAAAAACACATGAATTATTTAATCTGTTCAGATTATAATTATCTTATAATCAGTGGTTTTGTTTGTTTGGCTCTTTGGATCTTTCTTTTGTTATTTTTCGCTTTCTGTAAATGTAACTTTTTTCATTTTTTTGTCGGAAATTAATTTGGAAAAGAAAAAAATCAAGTTTGGTTTCTATAAATAAGAAATAAAATCTATATGCCGCCCTAAAAATGTTTTATATATTTCGGTCATCTACAAGCGATTGGCATGCTTGTATGCAATCATCACATGCCTCGGCACATTCCTGACAATGTATATACCCATGTTTTCTGCATTCTTCTGCACATTGGGTACAGGCAGAAATACAAAGTGCCAGAATTTCATTCCGTAAACAGGAACAGGTAGCCATCGAAGAGAGTGTAAAAGCGCAAATTTCTGCACACTGGCGATCCAGCCGGATACAATCCACCATCATTTTCACATCATCCTCCATCAGGCAGGCGTTGAAACACTTATTACACATCTGCTGGCAAACAGCCAGTTTCTCCACAACATCAAAAACTCTGTTATCCATAACAATCTCTTTTAATAAAATTCCTTGTAACCAGATAACAACACCTTCGGCATGTTTGTTCATAAAAAGAAGCCCTCCCCGAAGGAATGGCTTCACAACATAAGATGGAAAGTTTTATTACACGATTACATTTATATATGAGGTTTGGTATTTACTTTAAAGCTTGCATTGTTGTGATGATAGTTTGAACCTATCATGATTGCTTTATCGTCCATTAAAGTATAACCGAATGCATACTTTCTTATTTTCGGATTTTTTCCCATTCTGCTTACGCCTTTTTTACTTTGTCCTACAGGAAATAAAAAACAACCAAACGAATGGTTATTCCTTTTCAAAAAAGGTATCAATCTGTATTTTCTTAACCCCGCGAGAATTGAATATTTGAAAGCATACCTGTATCAGGTGTTATACACGGTATTCTAAGACGGTTTATTTTACAATTTGTAAATTAACAAAATGTTTATTCTTTGTCACTGCTCCTGTTAAAGGGTGGCAACAATATGACATATTTCCGGATTGGAATTATCTATTTTTATTATGTTTTATAAGAACACTGGGGGTATTGGAAAGACACTTTTTCATTGTAAAGGGTGGGGAATGTAGAAAAGTTTGTGTAAGTTTGTAGCCGCAAATCAGAGAGCAAGTTATGTTTAAAGATAAAACAATAGTCTATACATCCGGAACTTTTGATATGTTTCATTATAATCATCTGCGGATGATTAATTATTCGCGTAGCCTGGCTGATATCCTGATAGTTGGTGTTAGTACGGATGAACTTGTGTCGTCGTACAAAGCGAAACCGATTATTCCGTTTACTGAACGTTTGCAGATTATTGAAGCGCTTAAAACTCCGGATATTGTGATTCCTCAACATTCGCTGGACCATTCGGAACTGGTGAAGAAACTTAATATTGATGCTTTTGTTGTAGGTGATGACTGGTATGGAAAGTATGATTATCTGAAAGACTTAGGTGTGCAGGTGTTTTATTTTCCGTATGGAACAGGAGTCTCTTCTACCAACCTGAAAAAAACTATTCATGATTCGTATGAAGAGAGCCTGAAGTTACAGCGGAATGCGAAGCCGGCCAGTGTTAAAACGGAGGATGAGTAAGGTGTTGGATGATGGGAAAGTGTGTCTTGATAACAGGGGGTACGAAAGGAATAGGTAAAGCTGTTGCTGAACTGTTAGGGCAGTCGGGATATGAACTAATCCTTACGTATGGTAGTGATGAAAAGGCTGCGCAACAGGTAAAAGCAGATTTTTGTGCTGTGGGAGTCACAACCCGTATTCTCAGAGCTGATATTACTACTTTAGAGGCTGTACAGCAAATTGATAATTTTCTGGCCACACAAAATATCACGTTGGATGGACTGGTACTGAATGCCGGTATTACTTCCCGTGACCCGTTTGAAGATATCCGTCCCGAAGAGTGGGAGCGGGTATTTTTTGCAAATATACATTTCCCTGTTTTTCTCTTACAAAAACTCGTTTCGCGTATCCATAAAGGGGCTTCGGTAGTATTTACCGGCTCGTTGATGGGAATTCATCCTCACTCGGTGTCGTTGGCGTATGGAGTTACCAAAAGTGCGGTCCATGCTTTGGTGAAGAATCTGGTTAAATTTCTGGTACCGTATGAAATACGGGTAAATGGAGTAGCCCCCGGATTTGTGGATACCGAATGGCAACAGACTAAACCGGCGGAGATATGCCGTAATATCGAAAATAAAATAGCCCTTCAACGCTTTTGTCTGCCTGAGGAGGTAGCGGATGTGTATAAGATGTTGATAGAAAATAAATATATGAATGGTGAAATCGTCGTAATAGACGGCGCATATTCTTATAGATAAGAACCGATGAACGAACAAAATAAAGAATACGAAGCTTCACTAAAGTCTATTGAAACCGAGAATTATATTGACCGGGTGTTTTACCGGCCGATCGGGTTCCGGATTGCTACCCTGTTACGGAACACAGGAATAACACCTAATCAGATCACGATTTTTTCCATTTTTGTGGGTGCTGCCGGAGGCTACTGTTTTTATCCGGCAAATATCTGGTATACCCTGATGGGTATTCTTTTTCTGGTATCCGCAAATATTCTGGATTGTGTGGACGGGCAGCTGGCCCGTTTGACCGGTATTAAATCAAAGATCGGACGTATATTGGATGGCCTGGCCGGCGATATTTGGTTTGCCTGTATCTATTTTGCGTTTGCGTTTCGTTTGGGAGATGTGTATGGTTATACCAACTGGTTTATATTATTAGGAGTTATTTCGGGTCTGTCTCATTTGGTGCAGGCCAATATTACTGATTATTATAAAACACTTCATCTTTATTTTATTAGTAAAGAAAAAGGGTATGAGTTTCGTTCGGAGCTGGATATACAAACGCTTAAATCCAACATGAAATACGGTATTACCCGGTTTCTTAATTCACTCTATCGCCTGTATACTCATTTCCAGATCTATTCAACGCCCCAGTTGCAGAAAATGTTGAAACGGTTACATGACCGATACGGAGATGATATTCCGGATGATGTGCGGGTGGCGTTTCGTAAGAAAAGCAGACATTTGATGAAGTACATTGACCTGATGACTTTTAACGGGCGTACCATTCCCATGTTTGTTTTCGTATTAAGCGGACAGGTATGGCTCTATTTTATATATGAAATTGTATTTTTAAATCTGGTTTTAATTTTTGTGATGCGTAAACACGAGAAGATGTGTGCATCATTTGATTAATAAAAGATCGTATGAAAAAGAGTGTTGTCGATATAGATGATTTAGGGAAAATGGCTCCATTTTTCAAAAGTGGTTTTGGAAGATGGCTCGGAAAAGGGTTGATAAAGTTGTTGTCAATTGATAAGGTAAATCAGATTCACGCCAATCATTGCCACTTACGGGGTGCGGAATTTACTTCCGGTATGTTGAACGATCCCCTCATGGATATTAAATACAAAGTACACAATAAAGAAATACTTGATAGTCTGCCTGAAGGTGCTTTTGTTACCGTTTCTAATCACCCTGTCGGTTCTATCGACGGAATTATACTGATTGATATTTTTGTCTCCCGCCGTCCTGATTTTAAAGTGATGGTGAATGGGATACTACTCAATATCGGGGCCATGGGGGATAATTTTGTATCTGTATTGCCTGATTCGGAAGGAAAAGGTGCTAACCTAAAGAATGTAAATGGAGTGCGTTTTTCTTTGCAACAACTTAAAGAGGGACATCCGATGGGTTTTTTCCCCGCTGGTGCAGTCGCTTTCTATGATAAGAAAACCAAACAGATAAAAGATATGCCCTGGGTACCCAGTGTGGTTCGGTTAGTGCGCAAATCCAAAGTGCCTGTATATCCGGTTTTATTTGATTTTCAAAACAGTGGTTTCTTTTATTGGTTAGGCCGTATCAGTTGGAAAATCCGGACATTACGTATGCCTGCTGAGGCTTTTAATAAGAAAGGCCGGATTCTGGATATATACATCGGTGAACCTATTTCACCGGAAGTCATTCAGTCTATGGCCGACGATAAGGAGTTAGCCCAATTCCTTTATAAAAAGACATACGCGGCTAAGAAATGAAGCCTTCCATTAAATCTTCCGGCCTGCTTCTTTATTCATTTTTCACTATTGAGATGTGTTAAATTCTCTCTTATTTTGTAATTTTGTCAGGAAAAACTGAAATAATTACAGATAGTATTATTATATGATTATAAAACCAGAAGTTCAACAGATAAAGCAGCGGTTTGGGATTATAGGAAATAGTCCGGGATTAAACCGTGCGATAGATGTTGCGTTGCAGGTAGCCCCTACGGATATGTCTGTATTGATTACAGGGGAGAGTGGGGTCGGAAAAGAAAACTTTCCACAGATTATTCATCAAAACAGTCCCCGTAAACACGGGCAATATATAGCAGTGAACTGCGGAGCTATTCCGGAGGGTACCATTGATTCGGAATTGTTTGGGCATGAGAAGGGTTCATTTACCGGAGCGTTGGCCGACCGGAAAGGGTATTTTGAGGTAGCCGACGGAGGAACAGTATTTCTGGATGAGGTAGGAGAGTTACCAATTCCTACACAGGCCCGTTTGTTGCGGGTGTTGGAGACCGGCGAGTTTATCAAAGTGGGCTCTTCGAAGGTGTTGAAAACGAATGTCCGGATTGTAGCTGCTACCAATGTAAACCTGGTACAGGCTGTATCGCAGGGGAAATTCCGGGAAGATTTGTATTACCGGTTGAATACAGTGCCTATCCAGATTCCTCCTCTGAGAGAGCGTTCGGAAGATATCCTCTTATTGTTCCGTAAGTTTGCCGGTGACTTTGCCGAGAAATACCGTATGCCACCGTTACAATTGGAGGACGATGCAAAGGATTTGCTGTTAGCCTATCGCTGGCCGGGTAATGTGCGTGAACTAAAAAATATTACTGAACGGATCTCTATTATTGAGGAGAACCGGGATGTTAATGCGGCTATCCTGCAGGAATACCTTCCTGATATACAGGTGCAGAAATTTCCTGTATTGGTTCAGAAAGAGTCGGAGCAGAAGATATTTAACAGTGAAAGGGAGATTCTTTACCAGGTTCTTTTTGATATGAAAAAGGATGTAACCGAACTGAAGAAGTTGGTGCATGATATTATGGGTGGCAATATGCAGATGCCTGTTACAAACGATCCGTATGTACATTCTCATCCGATAGAGCCTCCGATACAGGAAGCCGAGGCTGTGGAAGAAGAAACACTTTCGCTGGAAGAGGTAGAGAAGGATATGATCCGCAAGGCGCTGGAAAGACGCAATGGCCGCCGGAAGAATGCCGCCGCCGACCTGAAAATATCCGAACGGACTTTATATAGAAAAATCAAAGAATATAACCTGGAATAAAAATATGCTCCGAAAATATACATTATGGCTTAGTTGCCTGTTTATGGCACTCTCTCTTACAACCTGTTCGATCTCGTATACATTTAATCAGTCAACGATCGATTATAATGTGATCAAGACGATCCGTATCTCGGATTTTCCCAACCAGGCGACTTTGATATCTCCCTCCTTGTCTATTTTGCTGACACAGGAACTAAAGGATAAATTTTCGCGGTCTACCCGTCTGGAAATGGTTAATACTAATGCGGATCTGGAGATTGAAGGGGAAATTACCGGATATAATGTAACTCCGATGGCTGTGCGGGATGATGCTTATTCGTCCGAATCGAAGCTAACGATTACTATCCGGGTGCGTTACTTCAATAGTATACAACCTGAGAAGGATTTTGAACAGTCGTTTTCTGCCTATACTACATTTGATAGTAACCGGATGCTTACCGATATACAGAGCGAGGTAGATGCAGAGATTGTGAGTGAGTTGATAGACCAGATTTATAATTCGACAGTGGCTGACTGGTAATGGGTGGTGAGGAGTTATACCGGGTGATAGATGATCCGTCTTTGCTTTCGCAGGATACATTACCTGTTTTACGGCAGATGACGGAAGATTATCCGTGGTTTTCGACGGCCCGTATGCTATACCTGAAAAACCTGACTAATGTGGAGAGTGCTGTGTTTGAAGAAGAGCTGAAGAAGCATGCTGTGTATGTGGCCGACCGTAAAAAGCTGTATGATTATATTCACCTGAATATTGAAGAAATAACAACGGAATCTGCCGCTACAATTCATAAAGATGATCCATTCCTACTCATAGATTCTTTTCTGACAGCACAGGGTACTATGGCTTCTTTTCCTGCCGGAATGCCTTTGCCTGTACAACCTTCGGCTTCTATGGATTATATCTTATGGGCTTATTCCCATACCGGTGAGGCGGAAAAAGAGAAAGAGCCGGAACCAATACCGTTGAAGCATCAGGAATTGATCGATTCATTCCTGACGGAAGAGGAGAACCGTGAGCCGGGTAGCCGCTTATTACAGGCAGAAGAAGAGGAAGACCGTTTGCCTTCGCTGGTAGAGGATGAAGAGTATGAAAAAACATTGGATGATTCGTACTTTACGGAAACATTGGCCCGGATTTATGTAAAACAGCGACGATATGAGAAGGCTTTGCAAATTATTCAAAAGCTAAGCTTGAAATATCCGGAAAAAAACATTTACTTTGCAGATCAAATAAGATTTTTGGAAAAACTGATTATTAACACTAAAAAATAAAATTAAGATGTACGCTTTTATATCAATCTTAATCATGCTGGCAGCTGTGTTGTTGATTTTTATCGTAACCATTCAGAATTCGAAAGGTGGCGGTCTGGCAGCAGGATTCTCTTCTTCTAATCAGATTATGGGTGTTCGCAAGACTACGGACTTTCTGGAAAAAGCAACCTGGTGTCTGGCTGGTTTCGTAATTGTAGCAAGTATTGTTATTACTGCGGTTCTTCCCCGTGATGCCCGGACCAATGAATCTGAGATCCGCCAGCAGGTAGATGATGCGGTTCTGGTAGACCCGGCTGCAACAACTCCAAACTTCGGAACTGCTCAACAGCCCTTCGTAGTGGATGACGATACTGAAGAATAAGAAGTTTTTTATTAAAACAGATATGAAAAAAGACATCTTGTATTCAGGATGTCTTTTTTGTATGTAGTAATCCCTGATAGGAGAACATGAAAAAGTGAACTTTGTAAAGGTTCTACAGTTCAGAAATAAAAACAACAATGATATGTTAGATATTATAAATTTTGATGGGTTGATTATTGGGATTGCCACATTCCTGATCATTGGGTTATTTCATCCTGTTGTGGTAAAGGCTGAATATTACTGGGGAACCGGGTGCTGGTGGATATTTCTTATTCTCGGTATTGTAGGCACCGGGGTATCTTTGCTCGTAAATAATGTGTTGATATCAGCTATTTGTGGTGTATTTGCTTTTTCTTCGTTCTGGACTATCAAAGAGGTTTTTGAACAGGAGGAGCGGGTTCTGAAGGGATGGTTTCCCAAAAATCCAAAACGGCAATATCCGGAAAAAAAGAAAATGTATGAAAAAGAAAAAAGTTGACAAACAGAAACAGGATTTCATTGCTGCCAATCGCCGGGGAAGCCGGGAGGCAGAGATAGAACTGCATGGAAAGCCGGTTAGTTATAACCGGGTACATGTTTCGAAAAAGGTGTATGACCGGAAAAAAATTAAGGCTAACGACCAAAGGTGTCAGCCTTATTCTTTTTATATATAGAGGCAACTTCTTTTTATTTCATTATTCGTCTTCCACAAACTTACTGGAAGTAATATGGAATTCCATCAAATCCCCGTCAATTCGAATCTCGGCAGCCGTTAATGCTACAGAAGGTACAATATCCGTAACAGTACCATAACTGCTATCCGTTATTACATCAACCGGTACCAAAACCATTTCAATATCTTTATCGCGATCGCTGTTCATCTGTACACTTACCAGATTCGCTATATTTCCAAAATCATAACTACGGCTTGAGGCTGCATAGGTTCCCAGATAAGATTGTACGCTACTATCTGCCAAACGGTTCTTTTCGAAGTGAATATAAAGTGAATCTTTGGGTAGCAGTAACAGATAGGGGGGGAGGCGTAAGAGCATATTCCCATTCCTGTTCGGGCTTTAACTTGATATTAAAGAAAAGATTATTAATGGTACGTCCTTCTATTTTATCAATCAGTCCATCTGTGGCGGTTGGAATATTCAGTTGTGTATATAAACCTGCCTGGGATTTAACAAAAACCGATTCTCCCTTTGACTCTTGTTCCAGTCTCTCAAAGTCAATATTATTTTTGAACCGGTTCATCTGAATAACTTCCAGAGTCGGTGTAAATACTTGTCCTGCGGTATATACATATACAGAGTCTTCTCCGTTCGAATCGGTAGTAGTTCCTTCTTTTTCAAAAAAGAAAATAATAGCTGTTTCATAGATATTCAGCATGTTTCCTTTACTGTTTTCGCTATTGGTTACATATATACCTTTGAAATACTCGTTGAAGGTTGTTTGATTTTTGAAATATTCCGGATGATTTTTAGTATCCTCGTAAAACTTTTGTCCGAATTCGTCCGGTAACCGCAGCGATACACTGGGCATAGAATTAGAACCTGTTATAATTGCGTTCCAGGCCGAATCGGTAAGATTATAGTTACGGGGGGGTGTAGGTCACAGAACCTAACAGGTCTGAAGGGTCATAATAATCTGCCGGATCGATATCCGTATAATAATTTTTTCCAGTGGTTTGGATACTTCATATACATTTAGTGTCATAGGAGCAATAGAATCGCCTACCCAACTATTGTAATAGATATATATTTTAGCCGAATCTATCGGATTAAGTCCTTCCCTGGCTTTGATTGGATCCGCGGAATCAAATGAAAAATTCTCCGGACAGTAAAATTCACTGAGATAATCAGCTTTAAAATCTCCGTATAAATCATCACTGATATTTCCTAAAAGACCATATATTGTCCGGGCATAGATCGAATCGTTGGCAGAGATAGTAGAGGCTACTATCTGAAAGGTATCCGTACGGGTACTGTTTCCATCTGTATCGGGCTTCATGCCCATTCCTACCGAATTAAATTCATCATTACAGCTATTCAGGAAGATTACACCTGCGAATATTCCCAACAAGAAAAGTCTGAAATTCATGTTCACTCTTTCTAATTATTTTGTTTACTGTCCCAATACGACATCATAGAACTCATTGAATTTATCCATATAGGTCTCTGGCGACTGGTATGGGAGGAATGGTAGCCCCTCTTTAGAAGTAACATAATCGAGTACCTCCTGGTTTACAGTTTCGCTACCTTGTATGACCCCATCCGAGAAATCAATAGCCAATTTGGATAATCCCACAAAGCTTGTATCTTTGCTAATAGATGCGACATCATCGTCAAACGCTCCATCCATTTTTAATTTTTTAGCAAAATCCGGACGAAAAGGAGTCTGATAATCATCATTATATATGGAATAAACGATTTTTGCGTCTTTCAGACAGGGATCATCAGCATACATCCGCTTAATGTACAGACCGGCCAGGGCTGACATCCAGCCGTGGCAATGGATCAGGTCCGGTATCCAGCGCAGTTTTTTCACCGTTTCGAGTACTCCACGGATATAAAAAATAGAGCGGTCGTCGTTGTCTTCGTATTCTTTACCGTTTGTGTCGGCAGTAGTAAATTTCCGGTGAAAGAAATCTTCATTATCAATGAAATATACCTGCATACGGGCCGACTGGATGGATGCTACTTTAATGATCAGTGGATGATCGGTATCATCAATGATCAGATTCATTCCTAATAACCGGATTACTTCGTGCAATTGGTTCCTGCGTTCGTTGATATTTCCGAACTTGGGCATGAAAGTTCTTATTTCACGTCCGCGTTCCTGGATGCCCTGCGGAAGGTTCCTGCAAATAGTCGCAATTTCGGATTCGGGAAGATAAGGGGTGATCTCTTGGGTTATAAACAAGATTCTTTTTGCATCCATTCTGTAAATTTGTTTTTTTTAAAGACGATACAAAGATAATAAATTTCTTTCATTTACCGTAATTATTTAGTTGCTTTGCACCCTGAAACAAGCGTTAAACTAATGAAAGTAGTAAATAGTATCCGCGAATTGAATCAAATTCTGGCTGTAATACGTGAGAACGGCGGTCAGATAGGTTTTGTACCAACTATGGGTGCCCTGCATGAAGGCCACCTGAGCCTGGTGAGGGAAAGTGTGCGGGAGAACGACGTGAATGTGGTCAGTATTTTTGTGAATCCGACCCAATTTAACGATAAAAATGATCTGGTATCTTATCCCCGTACACTGGAAGCCGACTGCCGGTTGCTGGAAGCCGAAGGATGCGATATTGTTTTTGCTCCATCCGAAGAGGAGATGTATCCCGAACCCGATACACGCGTTTTCAATCTGGGCCGGGTTGCAGAGGTGATGGAAGGAGCATTCAGGCCCGGGCATTTCAACGGTGTGGCACAGGTGGTAAGCAAACTATTTGATATTGTACAACCGGATGCAGCGTATTTCGGCGAAAAAGATTTCCAGCAGATCGCTGTGATCCGTGAAATGGTTCGCCAGCTGGGATATACACTGCGCATAGTAGCCTGTCCGATACTGCGTGAGCCGGATGGCCTGGCCATGAGTAGCCGGAATGTACGTTTAACACCTTCGCAACGTCAAAATGCTCCGGTAATAGCGCGTACCTTAAAAGAAAGTACTACCTTTGTACCCGGAAAAAGTGTGGAAGAGGTAAAAGCCCATGTGATTGAGACTATCAACAGGGAGCCGGAAATGAAAGTAGAGTATTTCGAAATTGTGGACGGCAATACGTTAGAATCAATCAGAGACTGGAGCGAAACACAATTCCCGGTTGGATGTATTACCGTATTCTGTGGGCCTGTGAGGCTGATAGATAATATAAAATACTGAACGGATCAATTATAAAAGAATGTATATAGAGGTAGTAAAATCAAAAATTCACCGTGTAACGGTTACCGAGGCTAATTTAAATTACATCGGTAGCATAACTGTGGACGAGGATTTATTGGATGCCGCAAACCTTATTGCGAATGAGAAGGTTTCTATTGTGAATAATAACAATGGAGAACGCTTTGAAACGTATATTATTAAAGGTGAACGGGGTTCGGGTGTGGTCTGCCTGAATGGGGCGGCAGCCCGGCGGGTACAACCGGGAGATGTTATCATTATTATGTCGTATGCATTGATGGACTTTGAAGAAGCGAAAGGCTTTAAACCGGCTATCATTTTTCCGGATACGGCAACAAATAAACTGATAAAGTAGGAAAGCAGGAGAGTAAGTCAAATAAATTTTTATATAGATAGCTCACCGGTTTCCGGTGGGCTATTTTTGTATAGAACAATTAACTAAAAGAGAAGAGTAGTTATGTTTACGAATAAACAAATCTGGCAGGTAAGTTATCCTATATTTTTAAGTCTGCTTGCACAGAATATTATCAATGTAACCGATACGGCCTTTTTGGGCAGGGTAGGTGAAGTAGAACTTGGAGCCTCCGCAATGGGTGGTTTGTTTTACATATGTGCCTTTACAATCGCGTTTGGTTTTAGTACAGGTTCACAGATTATTATGGCCCGCCGGAATGGTGAGCAACAGTATAGCCAGGTCGGTCCGGTTATGATACAGGGAGTGATGTTCCTGTTATTACTGGCGGCGTTTATGTTTGTCTTTTCCCGTTTATCAGCCGGAAATATTATGGGCTTTCTTGTTTCGTCGGAAGCAATTAAAGAGGGAACTGTAGATTTCCTGAATGTCCGTGTGTTTGGATTCTTTTTCTCTTTTGTTAATGTGATGTTCAGGGCCTTATTTATCGGTATAACCCGGACAAAAATATTAACACTGAGTGCTATAATCATGGCGGTAACTAATGTTTTACTGGATTATTTATTGATATTCGGAGTCGGTGGTTTCCCGGAAATGGGATTACTGGGGGCGGCTCTGGCCTCTGTAATTGCCGAAGCGGTAGCAACGCTTTTCTTTCTTATATATACCTATAAAACGGTTGATTTGAATAAGTATGCGTTGAATAAATTCAGATCGTTCGATTTCTGATTGTTGAAAAAAGTGCTTAGCATTTCTATCTTCACGATGTTCCAATATTTTATTTCGATGAGTACTTTCTTCCTGTTCTTTGTCGCAGTGGAACGTATCGGGCAGGCGGAACTGGCCATGGCGAATATTGTACGGAGTGTATACATTGTGTTGTTTATTCCGGTCAACTCGCTGGCTACGACTGCCAATTCGTTGGTAAGTAATACGATCGGTGCCGGACATAAGGAGGAAGTGTTGCCTCTTATCAGTAAGATTGCAAAATTTTGTTTTGTGATTGTTGGGGTCTTTAGTATTGTGGTGGCACTGTTTCCCCGGTTGATTTTATCTATTTATATCAATGATCCGGTGTTGATAGATGGTTCCGTTCAGGCATTGTATGTTATATCGGTAGCTATTTTGATATCGGCGTTTGGGAATATTTATTTTAATGAAGTCTCCGGAACAGGAAATACCCGTACGGCACTGGTATTGGAATTAATTACACTGGCATTCTATTGCCTGTATATATACATAGTGGCCATTCGTTTAAAGTTGCCGCTGGCTGTATGCTTTACAACCGAGATTGTATATATGTTTATCCTGATGGCTTTATCTGTCTGGTATCTGAAAAAAGGCAACTGGCAGAAGAAGAGGATATAATATCTCCAATCTATCCAACCCCCTAACCCCCTAAAGGGGGGACTAAGAAAGCCGCTGACTCTGGACGTTCTGGATGGAGGGGAGTTGTACTCCCTGACAAATGAGTCTTAGGATTTGTAATCCTTTTTGATGGTACTGACTGATGTATGAATGGGATTGCAAATCCCGGTGATCTAAAAGTGCGAACCAGTTTAGGCACAGATTTAAATCTGCGCCAGCGGTAGCCAGCGGTGCCAGCAGTTTTCTTAGTCCCCCCTTTAGGGGGTTAGGGGGT
>JAJQAZ010000158.1 GCA_021203545.1 Tannerellaceae bacterium
TTATTTTTCTTTATAAAAATATAACTGTTGCAAAACTGTGGGGCAACAGACAATAAAAATTTATTTATTGGAAAAATTCCGCAGTACATCTTTTAATATTTTATTTATGAAAGAATTAAAAAAGTCAAACTCGATGAAAAAAAATCATTTCCCGCTTAAGTAACGGAGAAATGAGAGAGTTAACAGGAGGAAGTAGTAGCTTACCCGGAGATTGTTTATTGGCTTGTGGAACCATGCCAGATCACAGTGCCTGCTATCGGTGCCTGGCTTAAATGAAAAATGGTGGTGTTTTTAGATAAACACCACCTCTAAAAAATATTAACCTATTTCAGATCATATAATGGATAAAATCAGTTATTATAATATTGAGACTGAGCATAATGGAAACATATTGCTATATAATACATTAACAGACTCGTTAGTTAGTTTCACAAATGAGGAGTATTCTACTATTCAAATATTATTCCAGAATTTGAATATCTTTAAGATGGAATATCCTCTATTATATGAAGAATTAAAAAAAGCAGGGTTTATAATAAATGAAAGTTTTGATGAGTTAGATTATATTAAACTTCAAAATAAAAGGATTATTTATACAGAGAAAGACTATCACATTACTATTAATCCAACTCTTGATTGTAATCTTACATGCTGGTATTGTTCTACAGAATATAATGAGGCAAAACATAATGGAGGCATGACCCTAGAAATGGTAGAAAATCTAAAAGCACATATAAAAAATATATTATTAGAAGAAAAAGCTACTTCATTACATTTAGATTGGTTCGGAGGAGAACCAATGATGTATTTTGATGAAGTAATTGATCCTATTGCAGAATATTCATATAAGCTTACAAAAGAAAATAAAGTAAAATTCACACAACATATAACCACCAATGCAACTCTTATTGATGAATCAAAGATACAGCGAATGAAAGAATTGAATTTTACTAGTTTTCAAATACCAATAGACGGAAATGAAAAACGGCACAACAAAATAAAATTCTTTAATAATAAAGTGATACATATAGAAAAATCATCAATAATATAAATAAACTTACACAAACGATACCGAACGTTTATATCATATTAAGAATCAATTATGATAATCAAACTTTAAAAGATATAGATGATATAATAAAAGATATTGCAGAAAAGAGTAAACCCCATATCTATGTGGATTTCCAAAAGGTATGGCAAGTTCCAACAACAGAAAAGGATATGGAATTACTTAAAGATGTGAAAGAGAAATTCCGTCTAAATAATTTAAATTCCGAATTTTGGGCATACAGACCTAGAAAATTCTATCGTTGTTATGCGGATAAATACCGTCATTACGCCATTAACTATAATGGAAAAATATTTAAATGTACAGCAGAAGATTACGGAGAGGATAAAGTTATTGGTAATTTGTTAGCAGATGGGAAAGTAAACTGGAATGAAGAACTAATTAGTAGTTTTTTTTTCTTGTTCCACATTTGAAAATGAACGATGTTTAAAATGTAAGAAACTTCCGGTTTGTATGGGACCTTGCATACAAAAAAAATCATTATTCCCGAAAAAACAAAATTCCATTAGAATGTATATCTGACAATATCCAATATACTCTAAAATCTTATATTATAGAACAAGCAAAAAAAAGAAATTTAATAAACTAATTTTTATGAGAAAAGTTTTTTTCACAATAATGATTGTTTCATTACTATTGGCAACGTTTCAACTTAAAGGGCAACAAAATGAATTGCCGAACCGCGAAGATAGGATTTATACTTTATCTTATATCTGGAAAGAGTTAGACTACAATTTTGCATTTCCGGAAACCTTAAAAGAAGTCAATATTGATAGTCTTTACAGGGTTTATCTTCCTAAAATAGAATCTGTAGAAACGAATTATGAATATTATCGTACATTAAGCGAGTTTATGGCTAACTTTAAGGAAGCTCATACACGCATTTATACAGATAATCGCCCTGATGCTGCAATTTCTTTAAACGCGATTAATTTTGGAGATACGGTTGTTATAGATAACGTCCCGGAATATATTGTAGATAAAATACCATTAAAAAGTCAAATCATCAAAATTAATGATATTCCGGTTTTACAATATATCCAAGACTCAGTTGCGCCTTATATCTCTGCAGGAACCGCTCAATGGAAGTTTGATAAATCTGTTATTGAATTATTTTATGGTAAGCCTCTATCTATAGTAAAAATCACACTAAAAACCCCTGAAGGGGAAGAGCGGGAAATTGAAATGACACGTGATTTTGACTATAACAAAAAAGAAGAAGTTATGGTCAAAAATGCTGTTCCACCTATAGAAATACAAATATTAGATGGAAATATTGGTTATATAAAGTTAAGCAGTTTTATATATCCTCATATTAATACTATCAACGAAGTTTTTATAAATTTCCTACCTCAATTAAAAGAGTGTAAAGGATTGATTATTGATTTAAGAGGCAATAGGGGCGGTACAGATCAGGCTTGGGGAAATATCGCCAATCATTTATTAGTTCAGAAAGAATATAGTATACCTGGAAATTGGTATTCAAAAATACATGTTCCTAGTTTTAGAATGTGGGGAATGAATTATCCAAATTTTAAAGATTTCTACGAAGGAACTGCTATGAGGGAGATCAATCATCAGCCCTTGCAAAATACAGTAGAAGACTCCTTAAAATTAACTCAACCATTGATTGTAATTTCAGGACAACATGTAGCTTCCGCAGCAGAAGATTTTCTGGTATTAATGAAGGAGTCAGGCCGTGCAACGATATTGGGAAGTTCAAGTGTTGGCTGTATAGGAGAACCTATATTTTTACCTTTGCCAGGAGATTATTCTGTTATGTTATGTGCAAAAAATATGTAAGTCCAGACGGTACCCAGCCTAACGAAACAGGTATTTTACCACATATTGAAGTAGAAAGAAGTTATGCAGCCTATCTTAAAAATCGAGACAATGTAATTGAAAGAGCTATTGAAGAATTACAAAAACAGATAATATTATAAAAGTAAAATTTATATCTTATAAATTTTCAGAAGGAGAACTATCTGGGTCCATAACTATTCCACATTCTATGTAGGCAGTAATTTCGTTCCTACACAAGCAAAACTCCAAAAGTTTACCTTGTGTAGGAAAAAAAATTATTTTCTTATATAATTATAATTACTATGGAAAGACAGAGTGTTAGAACAGCACACTGACTATTCTATAATTGGAAAACGCCCTGATAAATCAAAAATTACTCTTCAAGAAAAATAAAACCTTAAATCCATCCTATCAAAACAAAAAAAAGAAGAAGCCATACTATCATTTTAATTCATTATTTAGTCTATTACCGAATATTCGAAACTGAAAACGAACATTTACTATCAAATCGCAACAGCATCCCAAAACAAACTAAATTTCTTCCAACAAACACTATTAAACATAAATACATTTAGAAAGAAACAGCCTATATTTGTAGACATTTTGATTATGTAATTAGCAATACACAAACATAAGGTCAACAAATAATGAAAAAAAGAGATCATTTTAACAACAAAAGAGGAATGTATGACCCCTCTTATGAACATGATGCGTGTGGTGTAGGTATGTTGGTAAATATCAACGGAGAAAAATCGCACGACATTGTTGAATCGGCCCTTAAAGTTTTGGAGAATATGCGTCACCGTGGCGCAGAAGGAGCCAATAAAACCGGTGACGGCGCTGGTATCCTTTTACAAATACCCCATGAGTTTATCCTCTTACAGGGTATTCCGGTTCCTGAAAAAGGAAAATACGGAAGCGGAATTGTATTCCTCCCAAAGGATGAAGCAGACCGTGCGGCAATCCTGAGCATTATGATTGAGGAAATAGAAAAGGAAGGTTTAAGCCTGATGCATCTGCGTAAGGTACCTGTTAATTCAGATATTCTGGGTAAAGACGCATTGGATACCGAACCGGATATCCGGCAGCTATTTGTAACAGGATGCAACGACCAGCAGGCACTGGAACTGAAATTGTATATCATCCGGAAACGGATTGAGAAAAAGGTTTCGGCCAGTACATTGGAAAATAAAAATGATTTCTACTGCGCATCACTTTCTACCCGTACGATTGTATATAAAGGGATGTTGGAATCCATGCAGCTACGTCATTATTTCCCCGACCTAACCAATCCACATTTTACAACCGGCCTGGCAATGGTACACTCCCGTTTCAGTACCAATACCTTTCCTACCTGGAGTCTGGCGCAACCTTTCCGTTTACTGGCACACAATGGCGAGATCAATACCGTACATGGTAACCGGGGGTGGATGGAAGCCCGTGAAAGCGTACTTTCCAGCCCAACGATCCCTAATATAGAAGAGATCCGTCCGATCGTGCAACCGGGCATGAGTGATAGTGCATCCCTTGACAATGTGCTTGAATTCTTTGTTGCTTCCGGAATGAGCCTGCCTCATGCTATGGCGATGCTGGTGCCGGAAAGTTTCAACGAAAAGAATCCGATTTCCGAAGAGTTGAAAGCATTCTATGAATACCACTCCATCCTTATGGAACCCTGGGATGGTCCTGCCGCCCTATTATTCAGTGATGGACGGTATGCCGGTGGTATGCTGGATCGGAACGGTTTACGCCCGGCACGCTACCTGATTACCAAAGGAGGTATGATGATGGTTGCTTCGGAAGTGGGTGTCATGGATTTTGAACCCGCGGATATTAAAGAGAAAGGCCGTTTGCAACCGGGAAAAGTGTTATTGGTTGATACCGAGACAGGTAAAATCTATTACGACGGAGAAGTAAAACAACAACTGGCAGAGGCTAAACCGTACAAAACATGGCTGGCAAATAACCGGGTGGAACTGGACGAACTGAAATCAGGCCGTAAGGTTGTCAACAAAGTGGAAGGGCATGATAAACTGTTACGTGCTTTCGGATATACACGTGAAGATGTTGAAAAGATTATTACACCCATGGCCAGCGGGGGCGCGGAGCCTATCGGCTCCATGGGGAACGATACACCATTGGCAGTTCTATCGTCGGAACCACAATTATTATATAACTACTTCCGCCAGCAGTTTGCGCAGGTAACAAACCCGCCGATCGACCCGATCCGTGAAGAGTTGGTTATGAGCCTTACCGAATATATCGGGGCTGTTGGAAACAATATCATTGTTCCGGACGAAAACCACTGTAAAATGGTTCGCCTGAACCATCCGATCCTTAGCAATACCCAACTGGATTTGTTATGTAATATCCGTTATAAAGGTTTCAAGTCGGTTAAATTGCCTGTGGTATTTGAAGCATCCAAAGGCAAAAAAGGATTAAAGGCAGCGCTGGACCAATTATGTAAACAGGCAGAACAATCCGTAGCCGATGGGGTAAACTACATTATCCTGACAGATAAAACGGTGGACGAAAAGTATGCCCCTATTCCTTCCCTGTTGGCTGTTAGCGCGGTACATCATTATCTGATCTCGGTACAAAAACATGTACAAACAGCATTAATTGTTGAAACCGGCGAAATGCGTGAAGTGATGCATGCCGCCCTGTTGCTGGGATATGGTGCAAGTGCCCTGAATCCTTATATGGCTTTCTCTATTCTTGATAACCTGGTGGCACATCAGGATATTCAACTGGACTATGCTACAGCCGAGAAACACTATATAAAATCGATCTGTAAAGGGTTGTTCAAGGTAATGAGTAAGATGGGTATCAGCACAATCCGCAGTTACCGGGGAGCCAAACTGTTTGAAGCAGTAGGATTAAGCGAAGAACTGGCACAGACTTACTTTGGTAAAACAACCAGTAAAGTAGGGGGTATCGGACTGGAAGAGATTGCAGCGGACGTACTGGCTATGCACCGGAATGCATTTGAGACACCTGTGAAAGAGATTCTGGATCACAAAGGTATTTATACATTCCGGAAAGACGGCGAAAAACATGCCTGGAACCCGGAAAGTATTTCTAAACTACAGTTAGCAACCCGCCTGGGTAGTTATAAACTGTTTAAAGATTATTCTAAGATTGTGGATAATAAGGAGGAACCGATCTTCCTGCGCGACTTCCTGGATGTAAAAAGAAATCCGATCCCACTGGAACAGGTTGAGCCTGTCTCCGAAATTATGAAACGGTTCGTTACCGGTGCGATGAGTTTCGGCTCTATCAGCAAAGAGGCTCACGAAACAATGGCGATGGCGATGAATAAAATTCATGGACGTAGTAACACCGGTGAAGGGGGCGAAGATGCTTCCCGCTTTACTCCACGTGAAGACAGTCTATCCCTTCGATCGGCAATTAAACAGGTTGCATCCGGACGTTTTGGTGTAACAGCCGAATACCTGGTAAATGCGGATGAGATCCAAATCAAAGTTGCACAGGGTGCAAAACCGGGCGAGGGCGGACAGCTACCGGGATATAAAGTAAACGATGTGATTGCCAAAACACGTCACTCTATACCGGGTATTTCCCTGATATCCCCTCCCCCTCACCACGATATATATTCTATCGAAGACCTTGCCCAATTGATCTTCGACCTTAAAAATGTAAATCCGAAAGCAGAAATCAGTGTTAAACTGGTAGCAGAAAGTGGCGTAGGAACCATTGCCGCGGGTGTGGCAAAAGCAAAAGCCGACCGGATTATTATCTCAGGTGCAGAAGGTGGAACCGGTGCCTCTCCGGTTAGTTCGATCCGTTACGCAGGCCTGCCGCCGGAACTGGGATTGTCCGAAACCCAACAGACCCTGGTAATGAACAACCTGCGCGGACAGGTACGCCTGCAAACCGACGGACAGTTAAAAACAGGACGCGATATTATACTGATGGCCCTGTTAGGAGCCGAAGAATATGGTTTTGCAACCTCTGCCCTGATCGTACTGGGATGCGTTATGATGCGTAAATGCCACCTGAATACCTGCCCGGTAGGGGTAGCAACCCAGGACGAGGAACTACGCAAACGTTTTTACGGTAAACACGAATACCTGGTGAATTTCTTCAATTATCTGGCAGAAGAGGTACGTGAATACCTGGCAGAAATGGGATATAGCAAACTGGATGATATCATCGGACGTTCGGATCTGATTATCCGTAAACCCTCAGACGGCATTACCAAACATGACCTGATTGATTTCGACCGTTTGCTGCACTTCCCGGAAGAAGCGGCACAGAATCCGATTGCCAATAAAACAACCCAGATACATGCGATTGATTCGGTAAAGGATGTGGATATGATCCGCCATGCCAAAGAGGCGATTGAATCAGGCCGGGAAATCTCCCTCGATTATGCAATAGCCAACACAGACCGTTCGGTTGGTGCTATGCTATCGGGCGAAGTGGCTAAAAAATATGGGAATGCCGGATTGCCGGACAATACGTTACATATTAAATTCAAAGGTTCTGCCGGACAAAGTTTCGGAGCCTTCCTGGCCCACGGCATCCATTTCCGTCTGGAAGGCGAAGCAAATGATTATCTGGGTAAAGGCCTTAGTGGCGGCCGCATCAGCCTGATGCCTCCCGTACGCTCTACCTTTATTGCCGAAGAGAATACAATTGCAGGAAATACACTGTTATATGGTGCTACCAGTGGTGAAGTATATATTAACGGACGGGTAGGCGAACGTTTCTGTGTACGTAACAGCGGTGCTATAGCTGTTGTGGAAGGTGCCGGCGACCACTGCTGCGAATATATGACCGGAGGCCGGGTAGTAGTGCTTGGTAAAACAGGACGGAACTTTGCCGCCGGTATGAGTGGTGGAGTTGCTTATGTATGGAACCAGGCCGGCGACTTCGATTATTACTGCAATATGGAAATGGTGGAACTGTCACTGATTAAAGACAGCGCTTCCCGCAAAGAACTTCACAGCCTGATCCGCAAACACTACCATTATACAGGTAGCCATCTGGCCGGACAAATGCTGGAAAACTGGGAGAAATATGTAAACGAGTTCATCCAGGTAGTACCCATTGAATACAAAAAAGTACTACAGGAAGAACAAATGAAGAAGTTACAGATGAAAATCGCAGAAATGCAAAGAGATTATTAATAGTAGTCAGCATTCGCTTTGTTCACTAGTAGTTATCATTCGCTACGCTCATTAGGAGTCAGGTAGTCAAGTAGTAAAAATACATATTCTACTTAACTACTAAGGAGCGAAGCGACTGATAACTACTAACGAACAAAGTGAGTGATAACTACTTAACTACTTAAATTATGGGCAATCCAAGAGCATTCTTAACAATAGATAGAAAAGAGGCAGGTTACAGGCCTGTGCACGAGAGAATAGATGATTTTAGTGAAGTAGAACAGACCCTTAACAGTAGTGACCGCCGGAAACAGGCTTCACGCTGTATGGAGTGTGGTGTTCCATTCTGCCACTGGGCCTGCCCGCTGGGCAACAAACAACCCGAATGGCAGGAACTTTTATTCAAAGGCCGCTGGCGCGAAGCGTACCTGGTACTGGAACAAACCTGCGACTTCCCTGAATTTACAGGACGTATCTGTCCGGCACTGTGTGAAAAAAGTTGTGTATTGAAACTGAGTGCCGATGCACCTGTTACTATCCGCGAAAATGAAGCGGCTATTATCGAAGCGGCTTTTCGTGAAGGATATATCCAACCGGTATCGCCGGTACGGAACGGTAAAAAAGTTGCCGTAATAGGTAGCGGACCCGCAGGATTGGCTGCGGCTAACCAGTTGAACCGCAAAGGATATCAGGTTACAGTGTTTGAGAAGGATGAACTACCGGGCGGATTGCTCCGTTTTGGTATTCCAAACTTTAAACTCAGCAAAGCGATTATAGACCGCCGCATCCGCCTGATGAAAGAAGAAGGTATAGAGTTCCATGTAAATACGATGGCCGGAAAAGATATTCTGGCAAAAGATATAGCCAAAGAATATGATGCGGTTTGTGTAGCCATTGGCTCGGAAGTACCGCGTGATCTCCCTATTGAAGGACGTAACCTGAAAGGTATTCACTTTGCCCTCGAATTATTGGGTCAACAGAATCGCCTGCTCGAAGGTATTCAGATACCACCTAAAAATATTATCAATGCAAAAGGTAAAAAGGTATTGGTTATCGGTGGTGGGGATACCGGTAGCGACTGTGTAGGTACTGCTAACCGCCACGGTGCGGCAAGTGTAACCCAGATTGAAATTCTGCCTCAGCCTCCGGCAGGACATAACCCGGCCACTCCCTGGCCGATGTATCCGCAGGTGTTGAAAACCAGCAGTAGCCATGAGGAAGGTTGTACCCGCCGGTGGAATCTGGCATCCTGCCGTTTTATCGGCGAAAAAAATATCCTGAAAGGTGTTGAAGTTGAAGAAGTAGAATGGATTACTCCGGCAGACGGTGGACGACAGATAATGAAGCCTACCGGAAAGAAAGAGATCATCGAAGCAGATCTTGTATTTCTTGCTATGGGATTTGTCCATCCGGAACAGGAAGGATTAGTTAAAGAGCTGAAACTGGCCACCAACGACCGGAAAAACATCCAGGTAAACGAAACCGGATATACAGAAACCGAAAACATTTTCGCCTGTGGCGATGCAGCAACCGGTGCCAGCCTTGTTGTAACAGCCATGGCCGGCGGACGCAAAACCGCCGCAGCGATTGATAAATATCTTAAAAAAAGTAGTCATCATTCGCTACGCTCATTAGTAGTCAGCGCTCACTACGTTCGCTAGAAGTCAAAGGAGTCAAGTAGTAAGAATAAGTTAATAATATTATTTTCTACTTAACTACTAACGACCGCAGGGAGTGATAACTACTAAGGAGCCAAGCGACTGATGACTACTAACGACCGCAGGGAGTGATAACTACTTAAAAAAAATAATTATGTGTGGTATAACAGCAATATTCAATATCCATCAGGGGCAGCATGAGACCCTTAGGAAACAGATTTTAAAAATGAGTAAACGGATCCGGCACCGTGGTCCGGACTGGAGTGGTATTTATGCAGGCAAAAGTGCAATCCTTGCCCATGAGAGGCTATCTATTGTGGATCCTGCGTCGGGTGGCCAACCTCTGATTAGTAAGAATGGAAAACATATTCTGGCTGTGAACGGAGAGATATATAACCACCGGGAAATACGGGAACAACTGAAAGATGTGTATGAATTCCAGACCGGATCGGATTGCGAAGTGATTCTTGCGTTATACCAGGAAAAAGGGGTAGATTTTATTGAAGACCTGAACGGTATTTTTGCTTTTGCCCTGTACGATGAAGAGAAAGATACGTATTTGATTGCACGCGACCCGATTGGAGTTATTCCGCTTTATATCGGACACGACGATGAGGGCCATTTAATGGTTTCATCCGAGATGAAAGGGCTGGAAGGTTTCGCAACACAATACGACCAGTTTCCTCCCGGACACTATTTCTATAGTGAAGATAAAGATTTTACCAAATGGTATGTACGCGACTGGATGGAGTATGAAAACGTAAAAGACAATCCGGCTGACCTGAAAGAGCTACACGATGCGCTGGAAGCAGCCGTACAACGCCAGTTAATGAGTGATGTTCCTTACGGGGTGCTTCTATCAGGCGGACTCGACTCGTCGTTAACATCTGCCATCGCCAAACAATATGCGGCCAAACGGATTGAAACAGATGGAAAAGCAGATGCCTGGTGGCCACAATTACATTCGTTTGCGATAGGTTTGAAAGATTCACCCGACCTGGTAGCCGCCCAGAAAGTAGCGGATGCGATCGGTACTGTACACCACGAAATATATTATACCATACAGGAAGGGCTGGATGCTATCCGGGATGTGATCTATCATATTGAAACGTATGATGTAACCACCGTTCGTGCCTCCACCCCTATGTATCTGATTGCCCGTGTGATCAAAAGCATGGGAATCAAAATGGTTCTAAGTGGCGAAGGAGCCGACGAAGTGTTCGGAGGTTACCTCTACTTTCATAAAGCACCCGATGCAAAGGCTTTCCATGAAGAGACGCTGCGCAAAATAAGCAAACTCTATTTATACGATTGCCTGCGTGCCAATAAAAGTCTGGCGGCCTGGGGAGTTGAAGGCCGTGTTCCTTTCCTTGACAAAGAATTTCTGGATGTCGCTATGCGTCTGAATCCGAAAGATAAAATGGCAAAAGGCGAAACCCGCACCATTGAAAAACGGATCTTACGGGAGGCTTTTGAAGGATTATTACCGGATGAAATTTTATGGAGGCAGAAAGAACAATTCTCTGACGGTGTAGGATATAACTGGATTGATACCTTACGTGAAGTAGCGGCTTCACAGGTAAGTGATGAACAAATGGAGAAGGTTGCAGAACGTTTTCCAATCAATCCTCCACAAAACAAAGAAGAGTATCATTACCGCACCCTATTCGAAGAACATTTTCCCAGCGAAAGCGCTGCCCGCAGTGTACCATCCATACCCAGTGTAGCCTGCTCAACAGCCGAAGCCCTTGCCTGGGATAAATCATTCCAAAATCAAAACGAACCCAGCGGCCGCGCCATCAAAGACATACACGAAAAGGCCTATTGAAAGTTTTCGCGGATCAGGTTTTATATCGGCTAAGGCAAATAATTGACTGTATGGTTTATATTAGGCGCATAGCGGCAACCTGTATATAGCCCCGGTGCGGAAGAGGCTGAATTCTAAGTCTCCTACAAATTTTCAAAAGCCTATTTTATCCGGGTATTATGTTTTAACATTTTCCCGGATAATTTATTTATACTATTGCGCTCGTCCGCACGGGTGGTCCCGCTCCAGCACACTGGGCGCTCCCCGAGCGATGAGTTATATTTTTTGTTTATCTCATAAGTGAAACGTATGGTGTTTGGCGACGTATAACGGCAAAACACCTGGCAGTGATCTTGGCCCTAATAGCATTGATTACCGAAGCTTTATGTTTACCCTCTAATGTTTTTCGTTTGTAATAAGCCTTCAGGGCGGGATCATAGCACATGGCTGTTATAGCAGCGCGTGTTAGATAAACCTTTACTTCTTTACTAGCCAAAGAGAATGTTTGTGTTTTTCCTCGGATAGTGGTACCTGAGGTATGATCAAATGGAGCCACTCCACTAAAGCAGGCAAATTTTCTGTGATCCGAAAACCTGTGAAAGTTATCCGTTATACATAACAAAACTACGGCATTAATCATTCCTATTCCTGTAATGCTTGTTAATAACTTATAGTTAGTAAAAAGAGAGAGAGATTGGAGGAAATTATTTCCAACATATCAGATTCCACTTCTTTAATTTTTGCTTTTACGACCATAAGATGTTCCTTTAGAAAAGCCTCTGATGAACTCCCATCAGCTAATTTAGCTCTATGGTGCAGTGTTTCCTGTAATTTGATGATAGAGACTTTTTGCTTGACCAAATTATCGCGTATGATGATCCATGTGCGAAGTTTTGCCAGATCTTTATCAGGTAGTTGATATAGTTTAAGTTTACGATAGTGAAGAACAGCATAATTAGCAATTCTTTTAGCATCAATCCGGTCATTCTTTCCCCTTTGCAATCCCATAGATTTTTTTATCGATAAAGGACAGGCAAGAGCCAGATTAAACGAAAGTTCCACACTACAAAGAGATAGATCGGTTACATAACTTCCCATATTCTCGGCACAGAACAGAAGTCCGTCCAGGGATAAGCCATAAGATCCGATCCATAAGAGTAACTCCCTAATACCCTCCGGGGTATTTGCAAATACCTTATGTCCTAATTCTTTTTCTTCTAAAGTCATAAGGGAAGCATCCAATGTCTTTTTACTAACATCAAGACCAACAAAATAAGAATAATTCATAACTTTGCTTTTACAGTATTAAACTAAAAGGAGAAAAGCTAATACATTTATTAGGTCGTGAGCCTATAATTCTAACTGGCTAAATTCTCCTGGAAAAAGAGAGTTGCAGTCTGATTCAGCCTATAGTCATAAACACTAGTGTAAAAATTAGTTCACTGCAACTCTTCTTTCAAATATACGAATTGTATATACTATTTTTATACTGCAAAAGTAAATGTGTAAAAACTAAATTGTAAAATCAAAAAAAGTTACAGATTGTAAGCCCGAAGGGCTT